>NZ_JBMGQR010000043.1:0-35721 GCF_049059935.1 Solicola agrisoli
CATGATCCAGCGCCGTCCCAAGCCCGACCCCGCCACCTACATCGGCAGCGGCAAGGTGCAGGAGCTCAAGACGGTCGTCCACGAGACCGGGGCCGACACCGTCATCTGCGACGGCGAGCTGGCCCCGTCGCAGCTGAGGAACCTCGAGGACAAGACGGGCGTCAAGGTCGTCGACCGCACGGCCCTGATCCTCGACATCTTCGCCCAGCACGCCAAGAGCCGCGAGGGCAAGGCGCAGGTCGAGCTCGCCCAGCTGCAGTACATGACCCAGCGCCTGCGCGGCTGGGGTGGCAACCTCTCGCGCCAGGCCGGTGGACGCGCCGCCGGCGGCGAGGGCATCGGTGGCCGTGGCCCCGGTGAGACCAAGATCGAGACCGACCGTCGGCGCATCAACGACCGCGTCGCCAAGCTGCGTCGCGAGCTCAAGCAGATGGGGCAGACGCGCGAGACCAAGAAGGCGCAGCGTCGACGTCACGAGGTGCCGGCCGTCGCGATCGCCGGCTACACCAACGCCGGCAAGTCCAGCCTGCTGAACCGGCTCACCGACGCCGGTGCGCTCGTCGAGGACGCCCTGTTCGCCACCCTGGACCCGACCGTGCGGCGCACCGAGACCCAGGACGGCCGCGTCTACACGCTCGCCGACACCGTCGGCTTCGTGCGGCACCTGCCCCACCAGCTGATCGAGGCGTTCCGCTCGACGCTGGAGGAGGTCGCCGAGTCCGACCTCGTGCTCCACGTGGTGGACGGGTCGCACCCCGACCCCGAGGGCCAGATCGCGGCGGTGCGCGAGGTGTTCCTCGACGTCGACGCGCACGAGGTGCCCGAGATCATCGTGGTCAACAAGGCCGACGCCGCCGACCCGCTCGTGCTGGCCCGGCTGCGCAGCCGCGAGCCGCACGTCGTCGTCTGCTCGGCGCGCACGGGTGAGGGCATCGACGACGTGATCGCGGCGCTCGAGGCCGAGCTGCCGTCGCCGCGGGTGTCGGTCGACGTGCTGCTGCCCTACGAGCGCGGCGACCTGCTCAACCAGATCCACTCGTTCGGCGACATCGACGTCGTCGACCACACCGCCGACGGCACGCACGTCGTCGCGCGGGTCAACGAGGACCTCGCCGGCTCGTTGGAGGGCTTCGGGACCACGGTCGCCGCACCGGGCTGACCACGTCGTCCCGCCCCTTCGGGTGGTCCCAGGGACGACAGGTGTGAGAGCCGACCGGGCTGGGTAACCTGACGCGGGTGACCCCGCTCGGAGACGTCGACACGCTGCTGGTGGCCAACCGCGGCGAGGTCGCCCTCCGGGTGGTCCGCGCCGCCGGCGACCGCGGTCTGCGCACCGTCGCGGTCCACTCGCGGGACGACGCAGGCAGCCCGCACGTGCGTCTCGCCGACCACCGGGTGGAGCTCCCGGGCGACGGCCCGTGGGCCTACCTCGACCAGGCGGCACTGCTGGCGGCCGCGGTCACGCACGGCGCGCACTACGTGCACCCCGGGTACGGGTTCCTCAGCGAGGACGCCGCGTTCGCGCGCGCCTGCGCCGACCGGGGCCTGGCGTTCGTCGGACCGTCGCCGACGGTGCTCGACCGCTTCGGCGACAAGGTCGCCGCCCGCGACGCCGCCCGCGCCGCGGGCCTGCGCACGCTGCCCGGCACCGGGGCGCCGACGAGCCCCGACCAGGTGCGGCGTTTCCTCGAGCGCCACCCGGACGGCGTGATGATCAAGGCCGTCCGCGGCGGCGGCGGGCGGGGGATGGCCGAGGTCCGCCATGCCGACGACGTCGACGCGGCCTTCGCCCGCTGCACCGCCGAGGCCGAGGCGCTCACCGGCTCGGGCCACCTGTACGCCGAGCGGCTCGTCGAGTGGGCCCGTCACGTCGAGGTGCAGGTGGTGGGGGCGCCGTCGGCCGACGACCCCGACGTCACCACGGTGCTGGCCCTCGGCGACCGCGACTGCAGCGTCCAGCGCGCCCACCAGAAGCTGGTCGAGATCGCGCCCGCCCCGCGGCTGCGCGACGGCGTCCGCCGCCGGCTCCACGTGGCCGCGGCCCGTCTGGCCGCGTCCGTGGGGCTGCGGGGGATCGCCACCGTCGAGATGCTGGTGTCGGGCGACGAGTTCGTGTTCTGCGAGGTCAACCCCCGTCTGCAGGTCGAGCACACCGTCACCGAGGCCGTCACCGGCGTCGACCTGGTGGCGACGCAGATCGAGATCGCCCGCGGTGCGGTGTTCCCCGAGCTGGGGCTGCCGGGCGGCGTGGTGGTCGTCGGCGCCGACGGCGAGCACGTCAGCGGCGTGCCGCTGCGGCCCGAGGGGATCGCCATCGAGGCGCGCGTCAATGCCGAGACGGTGCTGGCCGACGGCACCACGCGCCCGACGAGCGGCACCGTCACCGCGTTCGCCCCGCCCGCTGGCGCCGGGATCCGCGTCGACACCTACGCCGGCGTCGGCCTGGAGGTGAGCGGGCGGTATGACTCGCTGCTCGCCAAGGTGGTCACCGCCGTGCGTGGCGACTCCGTGGCCGGCACGGCCGAGCGCTGCGCGCAGGCGCTCGACGACTTCGCGCTCGAGGGTGTGCGCACCAACCGCGGCCTGCTCCAGGCGATCCTGCGCGACGAGGAGTTCGGGCGCGGCGCCGTGGGCACCGACTACCTCGAGCGGCGACTGCCCGACCTGCTGACCACCGCCGAGCGGCTGGACCCCGAGCCCGACGTCGTGCCCGACCAGGTGCTGGAGCCGGTGCAGCAGGCACAGCAGCCGCAGCGCTCCTCCCACCGGGCCGACACGATCGGCGGTGCGGGACAGGTGCTGCTCCCGCACGCCGTCGCGCACACCGGCCAGGTGCTCCACGCCGAGGTGCCGGGCACCGTCATCGAGCTCGCCCCGCCGGGCACCGTCGTGGGGGAGGGCGAGCCGGTCGCCCTCGTGGAGTCGATGAAGATGCACCACGTGCTCCAGGCGCCCGCCGACCTCGTCGTCGGCGAGCCGCTGGTCTCGCGCGGCGCCCCGGTGGCCGTCGGCGACGCCGTCCTCACCTACGACGTGAGGGCGACGGCCGACGACGACGAGGAGCCCGAGCCCGACGCCGAGGTCGACCTCGACCTCGTCCGCGACGACCTCGCGCGCGTCCTGCACCGCCACGAGATCGGCCTCGACGCCGCGCGCGGTCGTCACGTGGCGGCGGTCCACGAGCGCGGCCGGCGGACGGCGCGCGAGAACATCGCCGACCTGGTCGACAGCGGGAGCTTCGTCGAGCACGGGCCGCTGGCGGTCGCCGCCCAACGGGGACGCCGGTCCGAGGAGGACCTGGTCGAGAACACCCCCGCCGACGGCATGGTGTGCGGGTTGGCCACCGTCAACGCCGCGCACGTGGGCACCCAGGCGGCCCGCGTCGCGGTGCTCTCCTACGACTACACGGTGCTCGCCGGCACCCAGGGCGCCCGCAACCACGCCAAGACCGACCGGCTGCTCGAGCTGGCGGCCGAGCGGTCGCTGCCGGTCGTCCTGTTCCCCGAGGGTGGTGGCGGTCGTCCCGGTGACGTCGACGCGCAGGGGACGTCCGGCCTCGAGCTTGGCACCTTCGCCGCGCTCGGACGTCTCAGTGGCCGGGTCCCGCTGGTCGCCGTGGTCTCCGGCCGCTGCTTCGCGGGCAACGCCGCGCTCCTCGGCATGTGCGACGTCGTCATCGCCACGCCCGACGCGACCATCGGCATGGGCGGCCCGGCGATGGTCGAGGGCGGCGGCCTCGGCACGTACACGCCCGAGCAGATCGGCCCCGTCGACGTGCACCGCCGCACCGGCGTCATCCACGTGCTCGCCGCCGACGAGGCCGAGGCCGTGGCCACGGCTCGCGACGTGGTCGGCTGGTTCCAGGGCCCGCGGACGTCGCCCGCACCGCCCGACCGGCGCGTCGCCCGCCACGTCGTCCCCGCCGACCGTCTGCGGGCGTACGACGTGCGCGCCGCCGTCGACGCGCTCGCCGACCCCGGCTCGGTGATCGAGCTCGCCCCCGAGCACGGGCCCTCGATGGTCACCGCGCTGACGCGGGTGGACGGGCGTCCGCTGGGCGTCGTGGCCAACAGCTCGGACCACCTGTCGGGCGCCATCGACGTCGAGGCCGCCCAGAAGCTCGCCGGGTTCTGGCGCACCTGCGACGACCACGGGGTCCCCGTGCTGGCGCTGTGCGACACCCCCGGCTTCATGGTCGGGCCCGACGCCGAGCGCGACGGCGGCGTGCGTCACCTGAGCCGACTGTTCGTCGAGGGCGCCCGGCTGAGCGTCCCGTACGGGATGGTCGTGCTCCGCCGCGCCTACGGTCTCGGCGCGATGGCGATGGCGTCGGGCTCGTTCCGCGCGCCGTCGTTCGTGGTGGCCTGGCCCACCGGCGAGATCGGCGCCATGGGGCTCGAGGGCGCCGTGCGCCTGGGCTTCCGCCGCGAGCTCGACGCCGAGCCCGACCCCGTCGCCCGCGACGCGCTGTTCGCCAAGCTGGTGGCCGAGGCCTACGCCCAGGGCACCGCCCTGTCGGCTGCGTCCTCCTACGAGATCGACGACGTCATCGACCCCGCCGACACCCGTCGCTGGATCCGCACCCTCTTCTCCTGATCCCGCGATCCGCGACGTCCGACGCATCGGTCCGCGGGTTCTGACGCCTGTGGACGGGCGGTCCGACGGGCGACGCGCACCGGGTAGCCTCGCGTGGTGCCCGCGACCACCAAGCCCGACGTGAAGGACGTGCTCACCGCGGCGATCGACGCCGTCCACGGCCAGGAACGCCCCGGGCAGGTGCAGATGGCCGAGGCCGTCCGCGGCGCCCTAGCCGAGGGCGAGCACCTGCTGGTGCAGGCCGGCACCGGCACGGGCAAGTCCCTGGGCTACCTGGTGCCGAGCATCCTGCACCCCAAGCGCGTCGTGGTCGCCACGGCCACCCTCGCCCTGCAGCACCAGCTGCTCGAGCGCGACATCCCCGCGCTGCTGGCGGCGGCGAAGGCGACGCTGCCGCGGGTGCCCAAGGCCGCCGTGGTCAAGGGACGCGGCAACTACGCGTGCCTGCACCGCGTGCGCGAGGGGGCGCCCGACGACCAGGGCACGCTCGACGTCGAGGTGCCCACCGGCTCGATGGGCGCCGAGGTGCTGGCGCTACGCGGCTGGGCCGAGGAGGCTGCCGAGTCCGGTGACGTCGGCGACCGCGACTCCGCACCCACCCACACCGAGCGCGCCTGGCGCCAGATCAGCGTCCACGCGCGCGAGTGCCTCGGTGCCACCCGCTGCCCGTACGCCACCGAGTGCTTCGCCGAGCGTGCCCGCGAGCGGGCGCTGGAGGCCGACGTCGTGGTCACCAACCACGCGTTGCTGGCCATCGACGCGATCGACGGCGTGCCGATGCTGCCCGAGTACGACGCCGTCGTCATCGACGAGGCGCACGAGCTCGCGGCCCGCGTCACCCAGGCCGCGACGCGCGAGCTGTTCCCCGTCATGGTCGAGCGCGCCGCGCGACGGGCCCGTCCGCTGGTGCGTGGCAGCGAGGCCGACGACCTCGAGGACGCCTCCGACGCCCTGCGCGACGCGATCGCCGCGCTGCAGCCCGGACGGCTCGACGCCCTGCCCGACCAGCTCGCCGATGCCCTGCGCCTGGTGTCGTCCGCGGCGCGGGCGTGCTTCTCGGCGATGCCCAAGGAGCAGGGCAAGCCCGGAGGAGACGACGCCGACGACGCCGTCCGTCAGCAGGCCCGGGGCATGGTCGACGAGGTGCGCAAGGTCGCCGAGCAGATGTCGTCGGGCTCGGACGCCGACGTCGTCTGGGTGAACGGACGCGACGCCGCCGGCGGTGACGACCTGCGGGTGGCGCCCATCGACGTCGCCTGGTCGCTGCGCGACAACCTGTTCAAGGAGAAGACGGTGGTGCTCACCAGCGCCACGCTGCAGCTCGGTGGTGGCTTCGACTCCGTCGCGTCGGGCCTCGGGCTGTGGAAGGACGACGACGAGGTGCCGTGGCGCAGCCTCGACGTCGGCTCACCGTTCGACTACGGCCGCCAGGGCATCCTCTACGTCGCCAAGCACCTGCCGCCGCCCGGGCGCGAGGGTCCCGGCGAGGCGCAGATCGACGAGGTCGCGGCGCTCGTCGAGGCCGCCGGCGGTCGCACGCTGGCGCTGTTCAGCTCCCGGCGCGCGGCCGAAGCCGTCACCGAGGCGATCCGCGAGCGACTGCCCGACCTGCCGATCTTCTGCCAGGGCGAGGCCCAGCTGCCCACGCTCGCCCGCTGGTTCGTCGAGGACCCCCGGGCCTGCCTGTTCGGCACGCTGAGCCTGTGGCAGGGCGTCGACCTGCCCGGCGACACCTGCCAGCTGGTGATCATCGACCGGATCCCGTTCCCGCGGCCCGACGACCCGCTGATGAGCTCGCGCCAGAAGCTCGTCGAGAAGCGCGGCGGCAACGGGTTCATGCAGGTCGCCGCCACCCACGCGGCGCTGCTGCTCGCGCAGGGCACCGGCCGGCTGATCCGCCGCGACACCGACAAGGGCGTCGTGGCGATCCTGGACGCCCGCCTCGCCACCGCCCGCTACGGCTCGTTCCTGTCGTCGTCGCTGCCGCCGATGTGGCGCACCACCGACCGCGAGCGGGTGCTCGGCGCGCTCCGCCGCCTCGACGAGGCCGCGACCGCCCGTCAGTGAGCGACGAACCGGTGTCCCAGCCCGGGCTCGGTGAGGAAGTGCCGCGGGCGTGACGGGTCGTCCTCGAGCTTGCGTCGCAGGGTGCCCAGGTAGACGCGCAGGTAGTTGGTCTCGCGCTCGTACGACGGGCCCCACACGGTGCGGAGCAGGTCGGCCTGCTTGACCAGCCGGCCCTGGGCGCTGACGAGGGCGTCGACCAGCCGCCACTCGGTCGGCGTCAGGTGCACCTCGGTGCCGTCGCGGACCAGGCGGCGGTCGTCGAGGTCGATCGTCAGCGCGCCGGCCAGCACCGGTGGGCGGGCGGCGTCCACCGGGGCGGCGCGTCGGACGGCGGCCCGCACGCGGGCCAGCAGCTCGTCCATGCCGAACGGCTTGGTGACGTAGTCGTCGGCCCCGGCGTCGAGGGCCTCGACCTTGTCGTCGGACTCGTGCCGGGCCGACAGCACCACGATCGGCACCGAGCTGGACGAGCGCACCTGACGGATCACGTCGACGCCCCCGATGTCGGGCAGCCCGAGGTCGAGCAGGATCACGTCGGGCACCTCCTCGGCCACCACCTGGAGCGCGGACCGACCGTCGCCGGCGGTCTGCACCCGGTAGTCGCGAGCCCGCAGGTTGATCGCGAGGGTGCGCAGGATGCCGGGGTCGTCGTCGACGGCGAGCACGTAGGTCACGACGGGTCCTCCCAGACGGGCAGCTCGACCACCATCGTCAGGCCACCGCCCGGGGTGTCGTCGGCGGTGAGGGTGCCGCCCATCGCCTCGGTGAGCCCGCGCGCGACAGCCAGGCCCAGGCCCACGCCGTCCCCGGCCGGGACGTCACCGAGCCGCTGGAACGGCGCGAAGATCGTCTCGGCCTGGGCCGCGGGGACCCCCGGACCGTGGTCGACGACGCGCAGCGTCACCCGGTGGCGTCCGTCGTCGTCCCGGTAGTCCGAGGCGAGCAGCTCGATGGGCGGGCCGGGCGGGGTGTGGGTGAGCGCGTTCTCGCAGACGTTGGCGACGACCCGGTCGAGCAGGCCGGGGTCGGCCGCACCGGTGGGGGCGTCGGACTCGACGACCGAGAACCGGGTGGGGTCGGTGACGGTGGCGACCGTGCTGCGGGCCACCGCGAGCAGGTCGACCTCGGCGAGCTGGGGACGGACGACGCCGGTCTCGAGCCGGCTGAGGTCGAGCAGGTTGCCGACCAGGGAGTCGAGCCGGTCGGTGGACTCCTCGATCGTGCGCAGCAGCTCGGCCTCGTCGTCGGGCGACCACGCGATCTCGTCGCTGCGCAGCGACGACACCGCCGCCTTGGTGGCGGCGAGCGGGCTGCGCAGGTCGTGCGAGACGGCGGCGAGCAGGGCCGTCCGCACGCGGTTGCCCTCGGTCAGCTCGCGGGCGCGCAGGGTGTCGGCGATCGTCGCCCGTCGCTGCATGACCACGGCGGCGTGGGCCGCGTACGCCGTGACGAGCCGGCGGTCGGCCGCCTCCAGCGTGCGTCCCCGCAGCACCAGGGAGGTGGCGTCGTCGATAGGGACGTCGACGTCGGACTGGGCCACCGATCCGGGGGCGTCGCCGTGCGAGACCAGCACCGACGGGTCCGTCGCCGAGGTGGAGACGATCGCGGCGCCCTGCATCCCGAACACCTCGGTGGCCTGCGCCAGCAGCTCGGGCAGGTCGTCGCCGGCGTGCAGGAGGCTGTGGGCGAGCACCGCGAGCGCGTCGGCCTCGGCGCCGGCCCGCAGCGCCTGCGCCGAGCGCCGTGCCGCCAGGTCGACCACGGACGCGACCGCCGCGCCGACGACCAGGAACACCACGATCGCGGCCACGTTCTCCGGGTCGGAGATCGCCAGCGTCCCGACCGGGGGAGTGAAGGCGACGTTGAGCAGCACGCCGCTCAGCACGGCGCCGAGGAGCGCGGGCACCAGACCACCCACGAGGGCCGTGGCCACCACGAGCGCCATCATCGCGAGCGCCTCGGACGGCAGGCCGTGCAGGTCGGCGGTGACGCGCAGGAGGCCGGTGAGCGCGAACGGGCCGACGAGCCCGAGCGCGTACCCGGCGACGGTGCGACGGCGCCCGAGCGAGGCCCGCGACCGGCGGGGGTCGGCCCCGCGCCCGCGGGCGTAGTCGTGGGCCACCACGTGCACGTCGGCGTCGTCGGCCCGGGCGATGACGGTCTCGCCCACGCCGGGCCGCAGCAGCGCGGACACCCGTCCCCGTCGGGAGGCACCGATGAGGATCTGGGTGGCGTTCTCGGCCCGGGCGAACTGCAGGATGCCGGTGGGGACGTCGTCGCTGACGACCGTGTGGAACGTGCCGCCCATGTCGCCGATGATCCGGTGCTGGCGCGCCAGGACGTCCGGTGCTGCGCCCACCAGCCCGTCGCGGCGGGCGACGTACACCGCGAGCCACTCGCCACCCGCGGTGCGCGACGCGATGCGGGCCGCCCGCCGCAGGAGCGTCTCGGACTCCGGCCCGCCGGTGACGGCGACGACGACACGCTCGCGCGTGGCCCACGTCGAGTCGATCTCGTGGGACGAGCGGTAGGCCTCCAGACCCTCGTCGACCCGGTCGGCGAGCCAGAGCAGCGCCAGCTCGCGCAGGGCGGCGAGGTTGCCCTCCCGGAAGTACTTGGACAACGCGGCGTCGACGCGGTCGGCGGGGTACACGTTGCCGTGCGCCATCCGCCGGCGCAGGGACTGCGGGCTCATGTCGACCAGCTCGATCGCGTCCGCCGCGCGCACGAAGGCGTCGGGCACCGTCTCGCGCTGGCGCACGCCGGTGATGGCCTCGACCACGTCGTTGAGCGACTCCAGGTGCTGCACGTTGACCGTCGTCACCACGTCGATGCCGCCGGCCAGGATCGTCTCGACGTCCTGCCACCGCTTCTCGTGGCCCGACCCCGGGACGTTGGTGTGCGCGAGCTCGTCGACGAGCACCACGTCCGGCTCGCGGACGAGCACCGCGTCGAGGTCGAGCTCGGTGTGGCTCGTGCCGCGGTGGTCGACCAGCCGGCGGGGGACCACCTCGAGGTCGCCGAGCGCCTCGGCGGTGCGGGCACGGCCGTGCGTCTCGACGATCCCGACGACGACGTCGGTGCCCCGCTCGGCGCGTCGGTGCGCCTCGGCCAGCATCGCGTAGGTCTTGCCGACGCCGGGCGCGGCACCGAGGTAGACCCGCAGCCGCCCCCGGCCCTGCCTCCTGGTCATGGGGCCAGTCTCCACCCCGCACCAGCACCGGTGTGCGACCGGCTCGGGTGACACGTCGAACGACCACGCCGGGCAGCACGGCGGCCCGGCCAGACTCATCACCACGGGGCGAGAGCCGCCGGACACAGGACGGGCCGGGACCGCAGCAGCGGTCCCGGCCCGTCGGGGGTGGCACAGGTCAGAGGCTGCGCAGCGCCTCGAGCAGCTGGGCCTTGGTGAGGCGGCTGCGGTTGGGGACGCCGCGCTCGCCCGCGAGCACGACGAGCTGCGCGCGCGTCAGCCCGACGTGGGGGTCGTCGGCCGGCGTCTCGGTGTCGGCGCTCGCCGAGCCGAGCGGGTCACCGGCGACCTTGGCGGACGCGTCGCTGAGCTGCGCGTCCTGGGCGACGTTCTGCAGCGGCGTGGCCTCGGGGGCGACGCTCTCGATGGATTCACCGGCGTCGACGGGCTCCAGGCCGGACGACTCCGACTCCTGCGGCGCGGCCTTCTTCGAGACCTTCTTGGACGCCTTCTTCGCCGACTTCGCGCGACCGGCCGCCTTGGCGGCGGCCTTCTCCGCGCGTGCCGCAGCCTCCTCGGCGGCCTGGACCGCCTTCGTCAGCTTCTTGCGCTCGGACTTGACCGCCTTCTTGACCGCGACCTTGACCTGCTTGTCCTCGGACTTCTTGCTCTTCTTCGCCATGCGACGATCCTGCCGTCTGACGCGGGCGCGCGCCACAGCGGCCGGTGTCAGACGCGGCGCAGGACCGCGGTGACCTTGCCCAGGATCGTGGCGTGCGTGCCGTCGATGGGGTCGTAGTCGTCGTTGTGGGGGAGTAGCCAGACCTGGCCGTCCTTGCGCTGGAATGTCTTGACGGTGGCCTCGCCGTCGAGCATCGCCGCGACGATCTCGCCGTTCTCGGCGTTGGGCTGCTGCCGCACGACCACGTAGTCACCGGGGCAGATGGCGGCGTCGAGCATCGACTCGCCCTGCACCTCGAGCAGGAACAGGGTGCCGTCGCCCACCAGAGACTTGGGCAGCGGGAAAACGTCCTCGACGCGCTCCTCGGCCAGGATCGGACCACCGGCGGCGATCCGTCCCACCATGGGGACGTACGCGGGCACCGGGCGCTGATTGCCGAGGTCGGTCTCGTCGTACTCGGCCTCCGACGCGCTGCCGACCGCGCGGCGGCTCAGACCGTCGGGGAGGAAGACCTCGAGGGCACGCGGGCGGTTGGGGTCGCGTCGGACGAAGCCCATCTTCTCCAGGCTGCGGAGCTGGTGGGCGACCGAGGAGGTGCTGGTGAGCCCGACCGCGGCCCCGATCTCGCGCATGCTGGGCGGGTAGCCGCGGGTCTCGATGGCCTCGCGGAGGAACTCCAGCACGCGGCGCTGGCGGGGGCTGAGGCCGCTCGCGTCGGGCGGGCCGTCAGGAAGCTCGGTGACGTCGGCGTCGGTGGACGCGAGGTCGTCGGTGGTGGGGCCCGGGGGAGTCGGCTTGCTCATGTCGAGCACAGTAGACCCGAGCGACGACGCGTTCAAACATGTGTTCGACTGGCGTGTCGCGGCCCGTCCGGGCCAGTGGGCGCGCTCAGGCGGCCTGGTGCACGACCTCGTCGATGGAGGTGAGGCGGGCGACGCTGAGCGCGCGGTCGAGCTCGGGGTAGCGGGCCAGGCAGGCCACCTTGCGGCGGTCGACCTCGAACATCATCGCCACCTGGTCGGTGTCGGTGGGACGACCGTCGGCGTCGTGCCAGGTGGCCTCGCACAGGGCGACGACCGTGCTGCCCGGGCCGCTGAACCAGCGCAGCGGGATCGCGGTCATGCGGGCGCGCTCGGCCCACTGCTGGACCAGCGGGCGACCGAAGCCGCTGCTGCGGGGGCCGACGATCTCGATGTCCGCGCTGGACAAGGACGCGAGCGTCTGGACGTCGCCGTCGTTGAGGGCGTCGAGCCAGCGTTCGACCACGGCGATCTTGTCGGTCATGGGCTCAACATAGGCATTCCGACGCCTGACGTCAGTGGTGCAGTTCACCTTCTGGCAATCTTCGCGTCTCATCTCCTGCACCTGGGCGAGAACCACCCGAATCGGACGATCCGACCGGGTGCGAGAACCGGCTCGACGACCGCGTCCCGACACGCCGATCGAACACATGTGCGAGGGTGCACGATTCTGTCGGCGGGTGCCCCTATCGTCGTACACGTGTTCGATCGAACAGAGGTTCTATCGAACATCTGTCGAACACCGCTCGAGCAGACCGAGCGAGCACCGTACGAGCCGACTTCCCCCGGAGGCACCAGATGAGCACCCTCACCGCCCAGCGCACCACCATCCCCGCCCGTCCCGTCGCACGTCGGGCGCCGCTGCGGCTGACCCGTCGCGGCCGGGTGGTCGTGGTGCTGGCCGCCCTGGTGCTGGTGGCGCTGGCCTCGGTGTTCCTGGGCTCGCGCGTCGTCGCCACCGACGAGGCGTCGGCCCCCGCGGTCGCGCAGACCGTCACCATCCAGCCGGGTCAGACCCTGTGGGACATCGCCCGCGACGCCTCGCCCGACGCCGACCCGCGCGCCGTCGTCGACGACATCGTCGAGCTCAACGCCCTCACCGGCGGCGGCGACGTGCAGCCCGGCCAGCGCGTGGCGGTCCCGGCGTACTGACGGTCCTCGTCGGTCGATGCCCTAGGTTCGGTGCCCATGAGCCGCACCATCGACGTGCTGCACGGCGTGAACCTCGACCAGCTCGGTCGTCGTGACCCCCGGCACTACGGGACCCAGACCCTGGCCGACCTCGAGGAGGCCGTCGCCGGCTTCGGCCGCGACCTCGGCCTCGAGACCCGCTTCTTCCAGACCAACCACGAGGGCGCGTTCGTCGAGCACCTGCACGCGCTGCGGGGGGCCAGCGACGGCATCGTGCTCAACCCGGGGGCCTGGACCCACTACGCATGGGCCATCCACGACGCGCTCGAGATCACCGGGGTGCCGGCGGTCGAGGTGCACCTGTCCGACGTCACGCAGCGCGACGCGTGGCGCCAGGTGTCCGTGGTGCGCGACGTGTGCGTCGCGACCGTCTCGGGCAAGGGTGTGGAGGGCTACCGCGACGCCCTGGCCCTGCTGGCCGAGCGCCGCTGACGACGAAGCCCCGGACGCAGAGCACGGCCGCCGCCACCCGGGGGTGACGACGGCCGTGCTGCGGGGCCGGAACCAGGAACGGCGCCGGATCAGGGGCTGTCAGCTCTCGCTGGCAGCGCTCGACGCCGAGGCGGCGGCGTCGGTCTCGCTGGTCGCCGTCCCGGTGGACAGGCTCCCGTCGGTGCCCTCGAGGTGGGCGCGGACGAACCACTGGAACAGCTCCATGCCGCGGATGTGGGCGATGAGCATGTCCTCGGTGATCGCGTCGATGTCGGAGATCTGCTCCTGGGCGCGACGGTGGTCGGCGAGGACCCCGTCGTAGACCATGTCGAGCGCGCCGAGGTGCTCGTTGGTGGTGGCGCGGTTGAGCGTGTAGTCGTCCCAGGTGCGGCTCTTGACGATCTCGCCGGGTGTGCCGAGCGGCGACGCACCCAGCGTCGCGATGCGCTCGGCGGTCTCGTCGATCGCGGCACGGACCTCGTCGACCTGCGGGTCGATCATCTCGTGGACCGCGATGAAGTGCGGTCCGACGACGTTCCAGTGCACGTGCTTGAGCGTCAGGGCCAGGTCGTTGAGGGCGTTCAGTCGGTCCTGCAGGATGCTGGCGACCTTCTGGCCGTCCTCCACGGCGAGACCGGGAACGGTGTAGGTGCCCGCGTTCGGGCGCTTGCTGGTGTTGGTAGCCATGTCTCGACCGTACGACCCGCTTCGGGCGGTCGCACGTCGTGAGGGTGGCCTAGCCTGCGTGCCCCGGCTCACACGCTGGAGGGCTCGTCAGGAGTCGAGCTCGTCCAGGGAGCTCTGGACCTCGGTGGCGATCCACTCGACGGCCTCGAGGCTGCCCGGCAGCACGCCGAACAGCGGGAAGAACCCGTGCATCTGGCCGGCGATCGTGCGCTGCTCGACGGCGACGCCGGCGCGGCGCAGGCCGTCGGCGTAGGCGTCCCCCTCGTTGCGGAGGACGTCGTGCTCGGCGAGCAGGACGATGGCCGGCGGCAGGTTGCGTCGGTCAGGGGCCTGCAGGGGCGAGGCGTCGGGGTGGTCGCGCTTGTCGGCGTCGGGCAGGTAGTGGTCCCAGTACCAGGCCATGGTCTCGCGGCGCAGCATCAGCTGGTTGGACTGCTCGAGGTAGCTGCGGGTGTCGAGGTCGAAGTTCGTCACCGGGTAGACCAGCACCTGGAACGCGACCTGGACCTCGCCGGTGTCGCGGGCCCGCATCGCCATGACGGCGGCGAGGTTGCCGCCGGCGCTGTCGCCGGCGACGACCAGCGGGACCCTGGAACCGGCGATGTCGACGAGGTGCTCGGAGACCCAGCGCAGCGCCTGCCAGCTGTCGTCGACCGCGGCCGGGAAGGGGAACTCGGGCGCCTTGCGGTACTCGACCACGACGACGGCGCAGCCGCTGCGGCGAGCGAGCTCGCGCGCGACGGTGTCGTACCGCTCGAGCGTGCCGGTGACCCAGCCGCCGCCCTGGAAGAACGCGATGACCGCGGCGACGTCGCCCTCGGGCACGAACGTGCGGGTGCGGAAGGTGTGGCCGCCCTGGGCGACGAGCTCGCCGTCCTCGACCCGGGCGAGCTCGGGGCCGGCCGCGATCAGCGCCGTGGTGTCGGCCTCGTTGGCCCGGGCCTGCTCGGGCGTCAGCTCGTGGGTGGGCACCGGCTGCTTCTCGATCATCGTGTCGAGGTACTGCTGGGTGGCGTCGTCGAGGGCCATCGGGGTCCTTTCACGGGCGTGGGGCCCGACCAACCTAGGCCATCGGCCCGGAGGTCAGGTGCGGCGGATGCGGATCGGTCCGCGGGCGGTCGACGGGTCGACGACCTGGCCGCGCTGGGTGATCTGGACGTCGCCACGGTCGACGAGCCGACGAGCCGCGGCGCGTGCCGGCTCCATCAGGTCGCGCCAGTCGTCCCCGCCAACGGCGCGGGCGGCCTCGCTGGGGCAGATGGTCGCGTCCCGCGCACGTGCGTCCAGGAGCGTGAGGATGGTGCGCTCGAGCTCCTCGTCCTTGCTCGAGACACCCCGTCTGCGGCAGCCGTCGGAGCAGTAGCGGACCTGGTCCCAGTCGCGCTCCCACTTCTTGCGCCACTCGATGGTGCGGCCGCACGACGCGCACGTCTTGGACGGGTGCGTGGACGCGCCGCCGGTGCGGCCGCGGCGACCGCGCGAGCCCGTCAGCTGCCGGGCCACTCGCCGGTCCAGCGCTCGAACAGCCGGGCACCGCCGCGGTCGATCGAGGCCTTGACCACGGAGTAGATGGCGCCCTGGATGAGTGCGGCGACCATCAGCTCCTTGATCGGGTACTCCGACTCCAGGGGCTTGGGCGGGTCGGTCTTGTCGCCGGGCGAGGCGCGCTTCCAGACCTGCTTGAAGATCGCGCTCGCCAGGAGACCGCCCAGGATCGACGACACGAGACCGAACGGGCGGTACAGGATCTTGGCGGACGTGCTGGCCTTCTTCTCCGCGGGTGCGCTCATCCTCCGACGCTATCGGCTGGCACGCCCGTCCGCAGCGGCGAAGGACGCGGGCGACGTCAGCTGGTGAGGACGGGGGCGGCCTCGCGGACGGCGAGGGTGGCGGACTGCCCGGTGGCGGTGAGCGGTTGGTCGATCGTCTCCCACTCGCCTCCGTCGACGCGGAATTGCACCTGGTAGGTCACGTCGACGCGGGGGCTGACGGCCTCGGTGGTGCGGGTGTAGCGGTGGGTGACGTCCTTGTTGGGGTAGGGCCCGCCGGGGTCGCTGGTGCGGGTGGTGGTGCCGTCGCCGGCGTGCCAGGTGTAGGTGGTGGCCTCGGCGACGATGTCGACGTCGTAGCCCAGCAGGTCGACGTTGCGCTCGAAGGTCGGTTCCTGCGCGTAGAAGATCGTGTCGAAGTTGACCAGGGTCTGGCCGGCGGGCTGGATCTGGATGTCGAGCGTCGGCAGCCCGATCCGTCGGACCTCGGTGAGGACGATGCCGGGCGTGACCTGCGGCCGGACCTCGGGCGGGAGGTCGGCCGGGCTCGTGGGGACGGGCGGTGGGACGGCACCGCAGGAGGTTCCGAGCATCTCCCATGGTCCTCCGACCGGGCGCCCGAACAGCAACCACTGCGTCTGCCCGGGCTCGGGACAGACTTGTGCAGCTGCGCAAGCGACGTCAGTCCCGCGGCTCGCGCAGGCCGTCCGCCATTCGTACTGCCACGGAGGACCGGTATCAGTCTTGGTAGACGGAATCTGAGCGTCAGGCTCGGTCGGTCCCTGCTGCTTGCCGCCTGAGGACGTCCCTTCTCGAGACTTCGTCCCTTCGAGGTTGAAACCTCCCTGGCCGGGCGCATCGGGATTCACGCCATCGGCGCCCGCTGCTGGTGCGACCGCGAGCACAAGAATTGCAGCCACGAGAACGAACGTGCACCACTTCGGCAGCCGGCTCATACGGTCTCGCCTTGAAACACGACCACTCGCCACGCATCTCCGACGCGCTCCACCTGGAAACGAAGTGAGTAAGTAGCGTCGCTGCCCAATTGCGGACTGGCCCCGGCGCTCGGCACCGAAGTAACAGCGCCAGCCTTGACTTCGGTCACGACCGTGACCCGGTCGCCTTCTACTCGACCAATGGGCGAGACCGGCTGCCAGCCGGGACTGTTGAGGTTGCCACCGGCTGCGTAGATCTTCTCGTAGCCATCGGCATAAGTCTCACAGCCGGTGCAGTTTCGCGATGTCGACCTGAGGGGCGCTACATCTCCGGTGTTCGCGGCGTAGTTGAGGAGCTTGATGTAGTACTGCACGAACGCGACCGCCCCGTCGGCCGTATCCGCCTTGGCGGCGTCGGGGAGGGGAGGGGGCGTAGGGCCGGTGGGGGTGGGGGAGGCCGAGGTGGTGGGGGCGGAGGTGTCGCCGTCGACGGGGCCGACCGGGTCGTCGGTGCAGCCGGCGAGCAGGACGCACGCCAGCGCGGCGGTGGTCACGAAGGCGTTGATTCGCATCCGTCTGCTCCCGAGTCCTCGGCTGGTCCGGTCACGCTAGCGCCGGCGACGCTCGTGGGGCAGCCCTGTTCCGCGATCTGTGGACAGCCAGATTCCCCGGAACGACGGGGCGCAAACCTGCGACGGGTTTGGTTTCGTCCGCATCGGGTAGGTCACCCCTCATGCGTACGATCCGCCCGTCCTTCCTCGTGACGATCGCCGCCGTCGCGGTCGCCACCGTCGCCACCTCCGTCCCCGCCTCGGCCGGCACGGCCCACCACACCGCCCGCTGCTTCGACGAGAGCGCCTCGCTCACCGTCGAGCAGGGCCGCCTCACCCGCCCGGCGCCGCAGGAGATCCTGCGCCGCAGCACCGCCGACGCCCGCGTGGAGAAGTTCCGCGACGACCTGTGCCGTGCGCGCGACGCCCGCGCCGCCGAGCGCGTCGTCGTCCGGCACGGCCACTCCCTGTGGGAGTGGGCCACCGCCCGCGCCCAGGGCCGCACCGCGGTCGCCGGCGACCTGCCCGGCGGCGACGACCGTCCGCTCTACTGGGCGCGCGTGTCGATGACCGCCGCCCTCGCGCAGTGGACGCCCGCCCGTGGCGTCGACGCCCGGCAGCGCGCGCGCCTGCAGGACCGCCTCGAGACCACCTCCCGAGGCCAGGACACCGTCCGCGTCCCGCGCGGCAAGGACGCCAAGCGGGTCATCGTCACCGGCTTCGACCCGTTCACGCTGGACGTGGACGCACGCATCGGCAACCCGTCCGGAGCCAACGCGCTGGCGCTCGACGGACGCCGGATCAAGACCGACGACGGCTGGGTGCGCGTCGAGACCGCGATGTTCCCGGTGCGCTGGGACGACTTCGCGGCCGGCGAGGTCGAGCGCACCCTCGCGCCGTTCGTCCGTCGCGGCAAGGCCGGGCTGGACGTCCTCGCGACCGTGAGCCAGGGCAGCCCCGGCGAGTTCGACCTGGAGGTCTGGAACGGCGCCAACCGCGGAGGGTTCGGCGACAACGAGAACCTCGAGCGCACCGGCATCGTCCCCATCCCCGCGGGCGTGCCCACCGTGAGGCCCCAGCCGCAGTTCACCCGCACCAACCTGCCCGTCGACGCCATGGCCGCGCGCAGCACCGGCGCCTACCCGGTGGTGGTCAACCACGAGATCGTGGAGCGCGACCCCGCCACGGGCACCGAGCGCACCACCACCGAGGGACCCACGCCCGGCTTCGAGGCCGTCTCGGGCGGTGGTGGCGACTACCTCTCCAACGAGATCGCCTACCGCGCCACGCTGCTCCGCGACGCCAAGCGGGCCGGCAACGTCGGCGGGCACATCCACACGCCGGTGCTCGGACTGCCTGGTGCGGGTGTGGTCACCGACGCCGACTACGAGGCGCGGCGCGCCGCGATCGTGGAGCAGACGACGGCCCTGGTGCGCGCGGCCGTCGACCTGTCCTGAGCGGTCAGCGACGCCACGGCGCTGCCGGCGGCTGGGCCCGCTGCACCTCGACCGCCCGGACCTGCTCCGACCCTGGGTTGGACCGGACGCCGTCGAGGAAGCGCCTGACCTCCTGGCTCAGCTGACGGTCGGCGAGGCGGACCGTGACGACGACCGGGCCCGGTGGGGGACCGCCCGGCTGGTCGGACCGCTCGAGGTCGATCGCCCGGAGCATCGAGCGCCACTGGGTGTCGAGCTCGGTCCAGACGGCACGGGGGTCGACCAGGTCCGGGCGCACGGTCAGCACGGCGCGGACGGCGCCGACCGACCCGTCCCAGCCGATCGACGGCCCCGCCTGGGGACGTGCGGCGCGCGGTGACGCGCCGGCCGGACGTCCCCACGCCTGTCGGACGGCGGGGACGCGGACGCGCGCCGCCGGAGCCTCGCGCCGACCGAAGAGCCACGCCCACAGGCTGGCGCCGTCGGGGTCCTCGAAGCCCGGCGGGCGGCGGTCGTCCATCGTCGGATCGTACGGCCGGGACGGGTCGCCCCGGGCGGTTCCCAGGCGGAATCGGGCCCTCCCCGACGGTGTTCTTCTACAGGTGTCGATGTGGGCGACGACACGTGCCGAGGGGGCGGTCGGTCGCGTCCCGGAACGGCGGGACGGCGCCCGCTCCGGACGGGCCTCGATCGACCGATGACACGCCGTGCCGTGGGGCCGAAAGGGGCTCTGACCTGGGGTGATGAGGTCCTGAACAAATTTGTCGGTGCGAGTCGCCATTCTGCTTGCAACCGTCGGTGCCGCGGGAGTAGCGTCACCCCTACATCTAGTACTTACACGGATGTAGTTATCCACATCTAGGTCCACACGATCGGCCCGGTCGCCCACAGGGGAACCGTCCCGGTCAACACGGAGTCCACAGGTTCGTCCCCAGGGGCGGGCCGCGCGAACCGCCGGAAGGAGGCGCACCGTGCACTGTCCCTACTGCCACCACACCGACACCCGCGTGCTCGACAGCCGGGTCAGCGACGACGGCGCCGCCATCCGTCGCCGCCGGGTCTGCCAGGAGTGCGAGAAGCGCTTCACCACGGTCGAGGCCATGCAGCTGACGGTCGTCAAGCGCTCCGGCGCCACCGAGCCGTTCGTCCGCGACAAGGCGGTCGCGGGCGTCGCCAAGGCGTGCAAGGGACGTCCGGTGTCCGCCGACGACCTCGCCCGCCTCGGCCAGCGGGTCGAGGCCGCGCTGCGCGAGGCCGGGTGCGCCGAGGTCCCGGCCCACGAGGTCGGCCTGGCCGTCCTCGAGCCGCTCAAGGAGCTCGACGAGGTCGCGTACCTGCGCTTCGCGAGCGTCTACAAGCAGTTCGACTCCGTCGACGACTTCGCGAGCGAGATCGCCTCGCTCATGGCGGCGGGAGCCGACGGCGAGATCGCCGAGCAGCAGGCCGCCCAGCGCGCCACCTGAGCACCGCACCACCGCACACCGCACACCGCACAGCCACACGAGCACCACCTACCTACGGGGAAACCGGGAGCAGCAATGACAGAGACCGTCAACGGCACCAGCGGCGACACGAAGACCGGCGCAGGCAAGGGCCTGAGCATCGAGCGCGTGTACACCACCGCGGGCGTGCACCCCTACGACGCGGTCACCTGGGAGCGCCGCGACGTGGTGCAGACCAACTGGAAGACCGGCGAGACCGTCTTCGAGCAGCGGGGCGTCGAGTTCCCCGACACGTGGAGCGTCAACGCGTCCACGATCGTCACCACCAAGTACTTCCGCGGCGCCGTCGGTGCGGCCGACCGCGAGCAGAGCCTCAAGCAGCTCCTCGACCGCGTCGTGCTCACCTACGTCAAGGCGGGCAAGGACCACGGCTACTTCGCCACCCCGGCCGACGCCGAGGTGTTCGAGCACGAGCTGACGCACATGCTGCTGCACCAGGTGTTCAGCTTCAACAGCCCCGTGTGGTTCAACGTCGGCACGTCCAGCCCCCAGCAGGTCTCAGCGTGCTTCATCCTCGCCGTCGACGACTCGATGGACTCGATCCTGAACTGGTACCGCGAGGAGGGCCTGATCTTCAAGGGCGGCTCCGGTGCCGGCCTCAACCTCTCGCGCATCCGCTCGTCCAAGGAGCTGCTCCGCAGCTCGGGCGGCACCGCGTCGGGCCCGGTCTCCTTCATGCGCGGCGCCGACGCGTCCGCGGGCACCATCAAGTCCGGCGGCGCCACGCGTCGTGCGGCCAAGATGGTCGTCCTCGACGTCGACCACCCCGACATCGAGGAGTTCGTCGCCACCAAGGCCCGCGAGGAGGACAAGATCCGCGTCCTGCGCGACGCCGGCTTCGACATGGACCTCGGCGGCAACGACATCACGTCGGTGCAGTACCAGAACGCCAACAACTCGGTCCGGGTCAACGACGAGTTCATGCGCGCGGTCGAGGAGGGCGGCGACTTCGGTCTGCGCGCCCGCACCGACGGCTCGGTGATCGACACCGTCGACGCCAAGAAGCTCTTCGGCGACATCGCCCAGGCCGCCTGGGCCTGCGCCGACCCCGGCATCCAGTACGACGGCACCATCAACGACTGGCACACCACCCCCGAGACGGGCCGCATCACCGCGTCCAACCCCTGCTCGGAGTACATGCACCTGGACAACTCCTCGTGCAACCTCGCCAGCCTGAACCTGCTGAAGTTCCTCAACGAGGACGGCTCGTTCGACGTCCAGACGTTCGTCAAGGCCACCGAGCTGATCATCACCGCGATGGACATCTCGATCTGCTTCGCCGACTTCCCGACCGAGGCGATCGGCGACACCACCCGCGCCTACCGCCAGCTCGGCATCGGCTTCGCCAACCTCGGCGCGCTGCTCATGGCGTCCGGCCTGGCCTACGACTCCGACGGCGGCCGCGCGTTCGCCGGCGCCATCACCTCGCTGATGACCGGCACCTCGTACCGGCGCTCGGCCGAGCTGGCCGGCGTCGTCGGCCCGTACGACGGCTTCGCGCAGAACGAGGCGGGCCACACCCGCGTCATGCGCAAGCACCAGGCGGCCAACGACACCATCCGCACGCTTCACACGATGGACATCGCCGTGCACCGCGAGGCCACCAAGCAGTGGGCCAAGAACCTCGAGATCGGCACCGCCAACGGCTGGCGCAACTCGCAGGCCTCGGTGCTCGCGCCCACCGGCACCATCGGCTTCATGATGGACTGCGACACCACCGGCATCGAGCCCGACTTCTCGCTGGTCAAGTTCAAGAAGCTCGTCGGCGGCGGCTCCATGCAGATCGTCAACCAGACGATCCCGGTGGCGCTGCGCAAGCTCGGCTACGCCGAGGAGACCGTCGAGGCGATCGTCGAGTACATCGGCGAGCACGGCCACGTCATCGACGCACCCGGCCTCAAGACCGAGCACTACGAGGTCTTCGACTGCGCCATGGGTGAGCGCTCCATCAAGCCCATGGGCCACGTCCGGATGATGGCCGCCGCGCAGCCGTTCCTCTCGGGCGCCATCTCCAAGACGGTCAACCTCCCCGAGGACGCCACCGTCGAGGAGATCCAGGACGTCTACTTCCAGGGCTGGAAGCTCGGCCTCAAGGCGCTCGCGGTCTACCGCGACAACTGCAAGGTCGGCCAGCCCCTGGCCGACGCCAAGGCCAAGAAGGCCGACAAGGTCGCCGACGAGGTCAAGACCGTCGTCGTCGAGAAGCCGGTCCGCAAGCGTCTGCCCAAGTCGCGCCCGTCGATCACCACGTCGTTCACCGTGGGCGGTGCCGAGGGCTACATGACCTCGGGCTCCTACACCGACGGCGAGCTCGGCGAGGTCTTCCTCAAGCTCGGCAAGCAGGGCTCGACCCTGGCCGGCGTGATGGACGCCTTCTCGATCGCGGTCTCGATCGGCCTGCAGTACGGCGTCCCGCTGGAGACGTTCGTCGGCAAGTTCACCAACCTGCGCTTCGAGCCCGCCGGCCTGACCGACGACGCCGACGTGCGGATGAGCCAGTCGATCATGGACTACATCTTCCGCCGCCTCGCGCTGGACTACCTGCCGTTCGACACCCGCTCGGCGATGGGCATCCACACCGCCGAGGAGCGCCAGCGTCAGCTCGAGACCGGCTCGTACGAGCTCGTCGAGTCCTTCTCGGAGGTCGAGTCCCTGACGTCGGCAGACGACGCCCCGGCCACCTCGGCCGTGGTGAAGGACGAGCTGGCGACCGAGGCCCAGGTCCCCGCGGCCGACGCCAAGGTCGTCGCCGACGCCGCCAAGCCGGCCCCGGCCACCGCGCACACCTCGGCCGAGCTGCTGGAGTCCATCACCGGCTCCGCGGTCGACAGCCCGCTGTGCTTCACCTGCGGCACCAAGATGCGCCCCGCCGGCTCGTGCCACGTCTGCGAGGGCTGCGGCAGCACCTCCGGCTGCAGCTGACGCTGCGCCCAGCAACGCCCCGAGGGCCCGGATCGACGTCTGTCGGTCCGGGCTCTCGGGCGTGTGAGGACGGCGCGCGTCGAGCGTGCGACGTCGGGCTAGGGGTTCAGGCAGGGGCCTGCGCCGGCGGCAGTCAAGCCGCGTCGGTCGCCGTCTCCCCAACGGGTCTGGGCGAACGACTCGGCATGCATGACCTGTCGGCGGTCGTCGACGTGGTCCAGACCCATCAGGTGGCCGAGCTCGTGCATCACCAGCGAGGTGGCGGCGGCGCGACCCTGGGCGCCGTACGTCGTCAGCAGGTCGTCGACGTAGTCGCGGTCGAGCGTGACGGTGCCGGTCACGTACATCATCGACTCGCCCGACTCGTCGGGCATCGAGACCGGTAGGGCGTAGCCGGCCAGATCCTTCAGACCCGGAACCGTCACCTCGTCGGTCCACGAGATCAGCACCGGGGCGTGGCGCGCGCCGTACCGATCGGGTTGCCACGAGGGACGGACACCTGAGACGACCTCGGTGGTCCGGCCCTCGGACACCAGGTCCAGTCCGGTCGCCCGCTCGATCTTGGCGACCGCCGCAGCGACGATCTTCGTGCTGCCGCGAGGAGCGTCGCCGGACACGACGTAGGGGATCGGGTGGCATGAGCTCCACCTGATGGGCGACCCGTCGGCCTGGAGCTCCAGCACCTCGTACCCGTCCGGCTCGACGGTTGCCGCCCGGCTGGGGCCGGCGGTGGACGGTGGGGCAGGCGCGGTGGCGGGCGCGCTGGGCGAGGACTCGGCGGCGACGACCTTCGCGCCGCCGTCCTCGTCAGACACCTCGCCGACGACCACGGCGGTCCCGACGAGCACGACGATCCCGGCGAGGGTCGACGTCGCGCGACGTCGTCGCCGACGAGCACCCGCGAGCCCGTCGTCGGCCCCGGGTCGCCGGGTGTGCGTCCCGAGCTGCACCATCACGCTCCGTTCCTCGCGAGGAGGATAGGTCCCGGAACAGCGTTCTCGTGCCAGAACGTGCAGGACCGAGGTCGACCACGGGATCCAGACGACGTCGGCCCCACGCGACGTTGTCCTGAGCCCGCTCCAGGTCCACAGGTCCTCCGCCCGGCGTGGTCTGTCCACAGATCCCGTGACGCCTCTCGTGCCGGCGCCACGCGACTCCGAGCCTGGATCCATGCCCACCTCACGCACCCGCCGCGCCCGCCGTCCCGGACCCGATCGCCAACGCGCGCGTCGACGACGCGACCGAGCCGAGCGGCTGGCTCGCTCGATGCACGAGCTGCCGCCGGAGCAGCAGGCACTCGTCGACGAGCTGGACGGGTTCGAGCGCAGCGGTGACGCGGCGGGTGCCCGCCGGATGTTCGAGCGCGAGGGTGGTCTGCCCTCGTCGCCGGCGGCGATCCTGGACCTGCTCGAGGTCGCCCGGCTGGAGGACGTCGGGTGCGCGCCGTCCTGGGTCTACGACCGCTGGGTGGCCCGGCAGGCCCAGCGGTGGCTGCCCCGTGACCCCGCCGGACGTCTGGCGCCGGCTCTCGACCAGACCGCGTTCGCCGTGCCGCCGACCGAGGCGCCCGGCCCGGGGGAGGACTTCGGGGCCTACGCCCGCAGGGCCGTCGACGGCTACTACGCCAACTGGCTCGCCAACCAGATCGGGGTGTTCGAGCTGGGTGGCCTCGGGGCCTTCCTCGCGGCTCGGGCGGTGCCCGCGCTCACCGACCGCGCCCGGGGCGTCCGTCGTTGGGTCGAGGCGCCATGGGGCGTCTACGTCGCGGGTCACCTCACCGCCGGCGCGCTCGAGGTCCGCGACCTGCACACGCACACCTCGACCCGTGTCGTCCACCTCGGCATGGCCTCGGAGGTCCCGGTCGACCAGGCGTGGTTGGGGCGGATCGTGGCGGTGGACGACGACCCCGGCCACCTGTTCGAGTCCCCGCCCCTGCCGATCGACGAGACGACCGCCCGCACGCTCGCCGACGGCGACCTCTCGGTGCCGCGGGTCCTGGCCGTCCTCAGGGACGCGGTCGACCTCGGCCGACTACCGCGCGGCTTCGCGGCGAGGGAGGCGACGGACCTGTCTTGCGAGCTCGGACGCCGATCTCCGTTCGGGTTCGGGGAGCAGCCGACCGCGGATTTCCTCGCCGAGACGAGCCCGGGCGACGCCGAGGCCGTCGCCGAGCTGGTCCCCCTCGGAGTCGGTGAGCTGGAGCTGGACGCCATCCTCACCTTCGACACCATCGGACGGATGCTCGGGACGAGCCCCCAGGCGCCCGCGGGCCTGACCCCGTTGCTCGTGCCGCCGATCGTCGAGGCATCCCCGTTCGAGGCGCTCCGCAGGCATCGGACCGGTCCCCGGCACGCCGAGGTCTGGCGTCACGTGCACCACCACACCCCGACCTTCGCCAAGCCCCGCTCGCGGGCGCTTCTCGACGCCTGCGCCGACTGACACCGAGGGCGGATACCGTCACGGCATGGGTCCGCCGACGCTGAACGATGCCCGCGCGTACACACGGGCCGTGGCGTTCGGGCAGCTCGTCCCGGGCGGCATGCTCGTCGGGGCCATCCCGGTGGTCGTCGCCGGTGAGGTCTCGCCCCTGGCTTTTGGCACGGTGATGGTGGTCGCGCTGGTCACGTCGATCATCGCCAACGTCGTCACCGTCTCGGTGGCGCGTCGCGAGGACCGACGACTCGTCGCCTCGGTCGACGAGGGCACCCGCGAGCTGACGTCCGGCGCGGTGCCGCTCGCACGCCCGGTGCCGGCGGTGGTGGTGCGCCGGCGCCGTGACGTCGTCGTGATGACGGCACTCCTGCCCGAGGCCGGTGCTCGGCGGGTGGCGCTCCACCCGCCGCGAGTCCTCGCCGACGAGCTCCGCAGGGGCAGCCACCACCTCGTCCACCTGCACCCTCGGCGCCCTGACGTCGCGTTGCTCGACGCCGGCGCCGACGCCCACCTGCGGCACCTGGCGGGCCAGGATCCCCGCTGGACGGCCTGGGCCGTGCCCACGGACGGGTCCGTCATCGGCGGGTACGCCGCGGCGGCCGCCTTCGGTGCTGCGGGCTTCCTCGTCGGCGTCGGGCTCGGGGCGTCCGTGGCGCTGGTCGTCTCGGCCCTCTGACGGAGGAATGCGCGACACCGACCGATGGTTCCACCAGGCGTGAACCCCACCGTCAAGGTCGACATCTGGTCCGACGTCGCGTGCCCCTGGTGCTACATCGGCAAGCGCAAGTTCGAGGAGGGCGTGCGCCGGTACGCCACGACGGACGGTTCTGCCGACGTCGAGGTCGAGTACCACTCCTTCGAGCTCGCGCCCGACACCCCCGTCGACTCCGACGGTTCGGAGGTCGACTTCCTCGCCCACCACAAGGGCATGGACGCCGCGCAGGTGCAGCAGATGCTGACGCAGGTCGGTGAGATCGCCGCGTCGGTCGGCCTGGACTACGACTTCGACGCGCTCCGCCACACCAAGACCCTCAAGGCCCACGAGCTGCTCCACCACGCCAAGGCGCACGGCCTGCAGGAGCCGATGAAGGAGCGCCTGCTCAAGGCGTACTTCGAGCAGGGCCGCCACGTCGGACGCGTCGACGACCTCGTCGCGCTCGCGACCGACGTCGGTCTGGACGCCGACGAGGCGCGGGCAGCCCTCGAGGACGGCCGGTACGCGGGCGACGTGCAGGCCGACATCGACCAGGCGCGGGCCTACGGCATCAACGGCGTCCCGTTCTTCGTCGTCGACGGCCGCTACGGCGTCTCCGGCGCGCAGGACCCCGACACCTTCGCCCAGGCCCTCGCCACCGCGGTCGCCGATCGCACCGAGGCGCAGTCGTGACCGGCCCCTTCACCAAGGTCGGCGACGACGACGCCGGCACGTGCGTCGACGGCGTGTGCGCCGTCCCGGTCACGCAGCCCGCCGACGCCGACGTCCCGGACGGCGACGCCTAGTCGCCCTCGGGCTCGGGTGCGCGGCGTTCGACGCCGGGCGGACGGTCGCGCCAACGGGCGGCGGGATGCTCGGCCACGGCCTGCAGCACGTAGACCCACTCGCGCCGCGTCTCGGGGTCGAAGGTCAGGGCGTCGTTGTGGTGGTCGGTGCGCTGCAGGAAGAACGCCCAGCCACGCAGCAGGTCCAGGCCGCACCACTCGGGCACCCACCCGAGCTCGGACCACTGCTCGCGGGCCGGCCGCAGCACCTCGGCGAGCTCGGCGGGGCCCTTGGCCAGCCGGGTGTAGGCGTCGTACCTGGTGGCCCACTCGAGCTGGGCCGCGAGGTGCGGCAGCGGGGGCAGCGCGTCCGGCTCCTCGTGCATGGTTCAAGCCTGCCACGGTGCGTCGCCGAGCCGACGGCGTCACGCGCTGCAACCCCGTGCAACCCTCGCCTCCGTCGGCCGGACGTGGTGTGATCTGGCGCACACCCCAGCACGAGAGGCGGACGCCATGACCGAGACCCTGGAACGACCCTCCGACACCACGAGCCCCGCCCAGCAGCGGGTCGACGCGTGGCTCGCGGACTTCGAGGCGGCACTGGCCGCGCGCGACGTCGAGAAGGCCGCCGGGATGTTCGCGACCGACAGCTACTGGCGCGACCTGGTCGCGTTCACCTGGAACCTCAAGACCGTCGAGGGCCGCGACGAGATCACCGACCTGCTCCGCGAGCGCCTCGACGACACCGACCCGTCGGGGTTCCACACCCTCGAGCCCGCCGACGAGGCCGATGGCGTCACCACGGCGTGGATCGGGTTCGAGACCGCGGTGGGTCGCGGCAAGGGCCTGCTCCGCCTCACCGACGAGGGCGCGTGGACGCTGCTCACCACCCTGTACGAGCTCAAGGGCCACGAGGAGCCGCAGCGGACGGGGCGCCCGATGGGTGCCGAGCACGGCGCCAACCGCGACCGCGAGACCTGGAGCGAGAAGCGCGAGCGCGAGGCCGCCGAGCTCGGCTACCAGACGCAGCCCTACGTCCTGGTGATCGGCGGTGGGCAGGGCGGCATCGCCCTCGGCGCGCGGCTGCGTCAGCTCGATGTGCCGGCGATCGTCATCGACAAGCGCTCGCGACCGGGCGACCAGTGGCGCAGCCGCTACAAGTCCCTCTGCCTGCACGACCCCGTCTGGTACGACCACCTGCCCTACATCAAGTTCCCCGACAACTGGCCGGTGTTCGCCCCCAAGGACAAGATCGCCGACTGGCTCGAGTCGTACACCAAGATCATGGAGCTCAACTACTGGTCGAGCACCGAGGCCAAGAACGCCACCTACGACGAGGCGCTGGGGGAGTGGAAGGTCGAGGTCGAGCGCGACGGCCAGCCCGTCGTCCTGCGCCCCAAGCACCTGGTGCTGGCCACCGGCATGTCCGGCAAGCCCAACGTCCCGGACTACCCGGGCATGGACGTGTTCCGCGGCGACCAGCACCACTCCTCCGCCCACCCCGGCCCCGACGCCTACGCCGGCAAGAAGGCCGTCGTGATCGGCTCGAACAACTCCTCGTTCGACATCTGCGGGGCCCTGTGGGAGAAGGGCGCCGACGTGACGATGGTGCAGCGGACGCCCACGCACATCGTCAAGTCCGAGTCGCTGATGGACCTCGGCCTGGGTGACCTGTACTCCGAGCGCGCCCTCGACGCCGGCATGACCACCGAGAAGGCCGACCTGACGTTCGCGTCGCTGCCGTACCGGATCATGCACCAGTTCCAGATCCCGGTGTACGACGCGATCCGCGAGCGCGACCAGGAGTTCTACGACCGCCTGGAGGCCGCCGGCTTCCGCCACGACTGGGGCGACGACGGCTCCGGCCTGTTCATGAAGTACCTGCGACGCGGGTCGGGCTACTACATCGACGTCGGGTCGGCCGACCTCGTCGCGAACGGCGACGTCAAGCTCGCGCACGGCCAGGTCGACCACCTCACCGAGCACGCCGTGGTGCTGGAGGACGGCACCGAGCTCGAGGCCGACCTCGTCGTCTACGCCACCGGGTACGGCTCGATGAACGGCTGGGCCGCCGACCTGATCAGCCAGGAGGTCGCCGACACGGTGGGCAAGGTCTGGGGTCTGGGCTCGGAGACCACCAAGGACCCCGGCCCGTGGGAGGGCGAGCAGCGCAACATGTGGAAGCCCACCCAGCAGGAGCACCTGTGGTTCCACGGGGGCAACCTGCACCAGTCGCGGCACTACTCGCTCTACCTGGCGCTGCAGCTCAAGGCCCGCGCCGAGGACATCCCCACCCCGGTCTACGGGCTCCAGGAGGTGCACCACACCGGGTGAGGCATGGTTTCAGCCGTCGAGGTGCCCGCTCAACCGGTTGCGACGCTCCGCGCTCGCGGTGTTGAGGCCGCGCACCTCGACGGCGGTGCCGCGCGCCGCGTACTTGGTCTCGATGGCGTCGAGGGTGGCGACCGTCGACGCGTCCCAGATGTGCGACTCGCTCAGGTCGATCACCACGCGCGGGCCGCCCGCGGCGTAGTCGAACTGGTCGACCAGCTCGTTGCTCGAGGCGAAGAACAGCTCGCCGACCACGCGGAAGACGCGGGCGTCGCCCTCGGGCTCGGCCTCGACCACCTGGGTGAAGTGGGCGACGCGTCGGGCGAAGAGCACCATCGCGACCACCACGCCCACGACGACGCCGATGGCGAGGTTGTGGGTCCACACGACGACGGCGACGGTCACGAGCATCACCGCCAGCTCCGAGCGGGGCATCCGTCGCAGCGTCGCCGGCCGGATGCTGTGCCAGTCGAAGGTCGCCACCGACACCATCACCATGACGGCGACCAGCGCGGCCATCGGGATGAGCGCCACGACGTCCCCGAGCGCCACGACGAGGACCAGCAGGAAGGTGCCGGCCAGGAAGGTCGAGATCCTCGTGCGCGCACCGGAGACCTTCACGTTGATCATCGTCTGGCCGATCATCGCGCAGCCGCCCATGCCGCCGGTGAACCCGGTGATGACGTTGGCCGCGCCCTGGCCCCAGGCCTCGCGCTTCTTGTCCGAGCCGGTGTCGGTGACGTCGTCGACGAGCTTGGCCGTCATCAGCGACTCCATCAGGCCGACGAGCGCCATCGCCAGCGCGTACGGCGCGATGATGCGCAGGGTCTCGAGCGTCAGCGGCACGTCGGGCAGGACGAAGCCGGGCAGGCTGTCCGGCAGGGCGCCCTCGCCGCCGACGTCCGGCACGTCGATCGCCGCGACGAGCGTGACCGCCGTCAGCAGGACGATCGCCACCAGCGGCGACGGCACGACGGTGGTGAGGCGGGGGAGCAAGACGATGATCGCCAGGCCCACCGCGACCATCGGGTAGACGGCCCACGGGACGTCGACCAGCTGCGGCAGCTGCGCCATGAAGATGAGGATGGCCAGCGAGTTGACGAACCCGACCATCACGCTGCGCGGGACGAACCGCATCAGGCGGGCGACGCCGAGCAGTCCCATCGCCACCTGCATCAGGCCGCCGAGCACGACCGTCGCCAGGAGGTAGTCGAGCCCGTGGTCGCGCACCACCGGGGCGATGACGAGCGCGACGGCGCCCGTCGCGGCCGAGATCATGGCGGGACGGCCGCCGAGGACGGCGATCGAGACGGCCATCGTGAACGAGGCGAACAGTCCGACGCGGGGGTCGACGCCGGCGATGATCGAGAACGAGATGGCCTCGGGGATCAGGGCGAGGGCCACGACGAGACCGGCGAGGACCTCGGTCTTGAGGGCGCGCGGGGAGCGCAGGGCGGCACGCACCGACGTCACGTCGGGCGTGACGGCAGCAGAGGACGACGACACGCAGGCTCCACGGGGTTCTCGAGACGGGGTGCGCGGCTGCCACGACGGGGCGCCGCGCACCCCCTATGAGAACACCCGGGACGCCTTAGCCGATCGGCGACACCGATCCCGCCTCGTTGGCGACGATGTCGCGGGCGAGGGTCTCCCACTTCGCGTAGGCGTCGGGGTAGGCCGAGCGCTGGACGGCCTGCGCCGCCTGGGTGATGGTCATCTGCTGCCAGCCGCTGATGTCGAGCAGACCCGGGTTGGGCGTGTGGCTCGCGACGCCGTAGAAGGCCTTGGACGCGAGCACCGGGTCGCTGACCTGCGCGTTGGTGCCCCAGCCCTGGGACGGGCGCTGCTGGAACAGGCCGAGCGAGTCGCGGTCGCCGTAGGTGACGTTGATGAGCGTCGACTCCTGCATCGCGGTGGCCAGCGCGACCACCCATCCCCGCTCGGGCACGTTCGCACCCTTGCCGACGCCGATGATCGTGCGGGCGTTCTGCTTCTGCTCCGGCGAGAGCGACGCGTAGTCGTCGCCCGGGGTGCCGCCGCCCGAGCCGCCGCCGCCGAGCAGCGCCTGCCAGGTCTGCGGACCCACGACGCCGTCGGCCGACAGCCCCGCCCCGGACTGGAAGCTGCGGACGGCGGCGGCGGTGCCGGATCCGAAGTCGCCGTCGGTGGCCAGCGAGGCCCCGTGCTTGTTGAGCTGCACCTGGAGCGCCTGGACGGCCTGCCCGGTGCTGCCCTGACGGACCGTGGTGACGAGCGCGGAGAACGTCGCCGGCCCGGCGACACCGTCGGCGCTCAGGCCCGCCGAGCGCTGGAACGCCGTGACGGCGGCGGCCGTCCCGCTGCCGTACACGCCGTCGGCGGTGGTCGAGCTGCCACGCGAGCCGAGCAGGTGCTGCAGCGACCGGACGTCCGGCCCGCTCGAGCCCTGGGACAGGGTCGGGTAGGTCGCCGCGCTCGCCGGCGGCGCGGTGAGCGTCAGCCCGAACGCGGCGACGGCGGTGAGGACGAGGACGGTCAGCAGCCGGCGCGCGCGTCCCGTGGACAGGGTGTCGGTGGTCATGGTCGACAGGCTGCCCACCGGCCGCACCACCCAAACCCACCCGCGGGTGCACGGCGGGTGAACGACGTCGGGCGCGCGACGGGGCCCGCTGCTTGACTGACTCGATGACACCGACGCTCTACGCCGAGACACCCGCCCGCCGTACCTGGCAGGTGGTGGCCGACCTCGGTGTCGTGGTGTGGGTGGCGGTGTGGGTGCGGTTGGCCGTCGAGGTGCACCAGCGGGTGTCGGCCCTCGGCGCGCCGGGTCTGCGCGTCGAGGCCGCCGGCAACGACCTCGCGCGGCAGATGTCGGCGGCGGGGCGGCGCATCGATCAGGTCCCGCTGGTCGGGGACGACGTCCGCGGGCCGTTCGACAAGGCCAGCGACGCCGCGCGTGCGATCTCCGGAGCCGGGCGCGGGGCGCAGGAGGCCGCGCAGAGCCTGGCCACCGTGCTCACCGTCGCGATCGTGGTGCTCGCCGTCCTCGTGGTGCTGGTGAAGTGGCTGCCCTGGCGGGTGGCGTTCGTCCGCGAGGCCACTGCCGCCCAGCGGGTGCTGCGCACCTCCGGCGACCTCGACCTGTTCGCGTTGAGAGCGCTGGCACGCCAGCCACTCACCGCCCTCGCGAGGCTGCACCCCGACGCCGCCGACGCCTGGCGCCGGCGCGACCCCGAGGCCGTGCGGGCGCTGGCCGACCTCGAGCTGCGCGCCTGCGGACTGAAGGCACCTGGACGCTCCTGACGACCCTGGCGCGCCGTAGGTGGCCGGGTCTAGGTTGATCGGCACCACCGACGACAGGGGACCCCGATGCCCACTCGCGACACCCCGTTCCCCGCTGGCACGCCCAGCTGGGTCGACCTCTTCAGCTCCGACACCGCCCGGGCGGCCGAGTTCTACGGCGCCGTCCTCGGGTGGACGTTCGAGCCCGGCCCGCCGGAGTTCGGCGGGTACGGCAACTTCACCTCCGACGGCCACCAGGTGGCCGGCATGATGCACAACTCCGGCGAGGCCGGCACCCCCGACACGTGGACGGTCTACGTCACCGTCGACGACGCGGAGGCCACCGCCGCCGTCGCCGAGAAGGCCGGCGCCACCGTGGTCGCCCCGGCGATGGCCGTCGGCGACCTCGGCTCGATGGCCGTGCTCGTCGACCCCGCCGGCGCGGCGTTCGGACTCTGGCAGCCAGGTCGGCACATCGGCTACACCAAGCACGACGAGCCCGGCAGCCCGTCGTGGGAGGAGCTGCTCACCCGCGACTTCGCCTCCGCCACGTCGTTCTACCGCGAGGTGTTCGGCTGGCAGCTCGAGCCGGTGTCCGACACCGACGACTTCCGCTACTTCACCGCCAAGGTGGGCGACACCGAGGTGGCCGGCCTGATGGACGGCGGGAGACTCCCTGCCGATCAGGCGCCCTCGCACTGGGCGGTCTACTTCCGCGTGGACGACGTCGACGCCGCCGTGGTCGAGGTCGAGCGCCTCGGGGGCACGGTCGTCGAGGCGCCGCAGGACACGCCGTACGGACGGCTGGCCACCGTCGCCGACCCCACGGGAGCCGCGTTCAAGCTGCACGGGTGAGCCGCGGTCGACGGCACCGGTCCTCGACGTGCCCCGGCGGCCGGGCGCGACGAGGATCGGACCCATGAACATCGACCTCACCGGCAGGACCGCCCTCGTCACCGGGTCCACGGCCGGCATCGGACTGGCGGTGGCCGTCGGCCTCGCCGGGGCCGGTGCCACCGTGCTCGTCAACGGACGCACCCAGCAGCGCGTCGACGACGCCCTGGCCGCCGTCCGGGACCAGGTGCCCGGCGCCGACGTGCGCGGCGCCGTCGCCGACATCGGCACCGCCGACGGGGTCGCGACCCTCGTCGCGGCCGAGCCCGACGTCGACGTGCTCGTCGCCAACGCCGGCGTCTTCGAGCCCACCCCGTTCGCCGAGATCGGCGACGACGCGTGGCAGCAGGTGTGGGACGTTAACGTGATGAGCGGGGTGCGGCTCGCGCGGCACCACGTGCCGCGCATGGTCGACCGAGGCTGGGGCCGGGTGGTGTTCATCAGCAGCGAGAGCGCCCTGCACATCCCCGCCGAGATGGTGCACTACGGGGTCTCCAAGACCGCCATGCTCGCCGTGGCCCGCGGCATCGCCGAGTCGTACCCCGCCTCGGGCGTCACCGCCAACTCGGTGCTGCCCGGCCCCACCCGCACCGAGGGTGTCGAGGCGATGCTCGCCGGGCGAGACGGGTCGTTCGAGGACAAGCAGGCCCGGTTCTTCGCCGAGGACCGCCCGAGCTCGCTGATCCAGCGGTTCGCCGAGCCGTCCGAGGTGGCCGCGATGGTCACCTACGTCTGCTCGCCCCAGGCGTCGGCCACCACCGGCGCGGCGCTGCGCGTCGACGGCGGCGTGGTGCGCGCGATCGGTTGACGCGTCAGCCGAGCAGGCCGAGGAACGCGCCGAGCTCGGCGAGCCGCGGCGGCGACGCCGGGAGGTGCTCGGTCAGGGCGGGGGAGCGCACCACGTAGGCGCACCACTGGCCGCGGGAGACGGCGACGTTCAGGCGGTTGCGCGACAGCAGGAACTCCAGGCCGCGGGGCACGTCGTCGGCGCTCGACGCCGTCATCGACACGATGACGACGGCCGCCTCCCGTCCCTGGAAGCTGTCGACCGTGCCCACCTTGACCCCGCCGAGGCCGGCCGCGGCCAGATGCTCGGCGATCGTGCGCACCTGCGCGTTGTAGGGCGCGACCACGAGCACGTCGTCCGGACCGAGCGGACGGGTGTCGCCGTCGGTCCACGCGGTGCCGAGGTGCCGGCGGACGAGGTCGACGACCGCGTCGGCCTCCTCGGGTGACCGGCTCGACCGGCCCGCGTGCTCCACGAGCACCTCGTGGACGCCCGGGTCGACGCCGTCGAGGCGGCGGACGTCGGTGACCTCGACCTGCGAGTGCAGCAGACCGTCGTAGGCGAGGTGCGACACCTTGGCGCACAGGGCCGAGTGCATGCGCCAGGAGCGCTCGAGGAAGTAGCCGAGGCGCGGCGGCAGCGTGTCGTGGCCGTCGGCCACCCAGGCCAGGGCGGAGGTGTCGACCGGGACGGGGTGCGTGCCCTGGCTGACCTGCGGCAGCTGCTGCGGGTCGCCGAGCAGCAGCAGCCGTGGCGCCGCCACCGAGTCGGCGACGGTGTCGGCGAGCGAGAACTGCCCGGCCTCCTCGACCACGAGCAGGTCGAGCGACCCGCGGGGCACCTGGCTCGCGTTGGCGAACGTCCAGGCGGTGCCGCCGACGACGCACCCGGTGCCGGCGTGGTCGGCGATGAACGACGCGTAGTGCTTGGTGTCGGTGCTGGGCCAGGGGTGGGCGCGCAGGTCGCCCGGCCGCTTGGCCTTGGCGACGAGCGAGGGGTCGACGCCCGCGGCCACGACGCGTCCGAGGAGGTTCTCCACGACGGTGTGCGACTGCGCGACGACGCCGACCGACCACCCGTCGGCGACGAGCCGGGCGACGACGTGCGAGCCGACGTGGGTCTTGCCCGACCCGGGCGGCCCCTGCACGGCCAGGTAGGAGCGGTCGAGGCGGCGGACGGCGTCGGTGACGGCGTCGACGTAGCCGTCGGGCCCGTCCGCCACCGGCGGAAGGGGGCCGCCGCCGAGCAGGCGGGGCGGCCGGCGGCGGGCGACGTCGACGGCCGGGCTCGGCGGCAGCGTGGGCAGGGAGCTCAGCACCTCGGACGCGAGGTCGGCCGCCGCCTGGGCGATCTTGTCGGCGGCGGGCGGCGCGTCGTCGGGGACGAAGGCCACGGGGCGCAGGTCGTGCGGGTCGCCGTCGAGCGTCTCCTCGACCCGGACGACCGCACGACCGTCGACGGCGACGTCGAGGCCGACGACCTTGACCGTGCCGCCGACGGCCCGGCCGTCCACGCTCGGACGCCTCATCGTCGCGGTGCCGGCGTCGTAGAGACCCTTGAGCGACGACCCGACGGCGACCCGCGACCCCTCGGTGAGGGTGGCGGTGAGCTCGACGACCCGGCGCGGCTTCTTCTGCTTCGGGGCGGTGATGCCCCAGGGCTCGACGACGCGCGCGTCGGTGGCGACGAGCACGTCGGCGTCGGCGGCGAGCTCCTCGACGGGTGCGCGCAGCCGCTCGAACCACGACCACCAGTAGGGCTTGGCCTCGCGGC
>NZ_JBMGQR010000044.1:0-35464 GCF_049059935.1 Solicola agrisoli
GGCGGGTTCTCCGCGGGCCAGCCCAAGTACAACTTCCAGCTGCCGCTCGCCGGGCGCACCGAGGACCAGGTGCTGGCCGGGATGAACCAGCTGTGGCGCCGCAACATCAAGAAGGCCGCCAAGCAGGGTGTCGAGGTCGTGCAGGGCACCCGCGACGACCTCGCCGCGTTCCACTCCACGTACGTCGAGACCGCCGAGCGCGACCACTTCACCCCGCGACCCCTCGGCTACTTCGAGACCATGTGGGACGCGCTGCGCGCCGAGGACCCCGACCGGATGCGCCTGTACCTCGCCCGCCACGAGGGCGACCTCGTCGCCGCGACGACGATGGTGCGCGTCGGCGAGCACGCCTGGTACTCCTACGGCGCGTCCACCACGGCCAAGCGCGACGTCCGCGGGTCGAACGCGATCCAGTGGCAGATGATCCGCGACGCGATGGCCCAGGGCGCGGGCGTGTACGACATGCGCGGCATCACCGACACGCTCGACCCGGACGACAGCCACGTCGGCCTGATCCAGTTCAAGGTCGGCACCGGCGGCGAGGCCGTGGAGTACCTGGGCGAGTGGGACCTGCCGATCTCGCGGCTGCTCTACACCGCTTTCGACACGTACATGAAACGACGACGCTGACATGAAGAGGCGCTGACATGACGCTCACGCTCACCGTCGACGGCGACCGCTGGCGCGCGCACCTGCGCCAGGTGGCCGACGAGAATCCCGGCCTGGTGCCGGTGCTCAAGGGCAACGGCTACGGCTTCGGCGTGCCGCGCCTGGCCCGCCGCGCCGCGTGGCTCGGCGTCGACACCGTGGCCGTGGGCACCTACGCCGAGGTGCCCGAGGTGCTGACCCGCTTCGACGGCGACGTCCTCGTGCTCAGCCCGTGGCGCCCGTTCCTGCCCGAGCTCGCCGACCCGCAGACGTACGACCCCCGCGTCGTGCACACCGTCGGGCGCACCGACGACCTCCGGGCGCTGGCGCAGGCGGCGCCGGCGGGCACCCGCGTCGTCCTCGAGGGCGTGACGTCGATGGCCCGCCACGGCTTCGACCGGCACGCGCTCACCGACGCCGCCGGCGCCCTGGGACGCCTGCGCATGGTCGGCTTCGCGGTGCACCTGCCGATGACCGGCGGCCACCTGGACGAGACCGACCGCTGGGCCGCCGCCGTCGAGGCCTCGCGTCTCGCCGACCGGTTCGACGGGCGTCCGCAGCTGTTCGTCTCCCACCTCGGCGCCGCCGAGCTCGTCGCGCTGCGCGAGCGGCGTCCCGGCTTCGACGTGCGCCCGCGCGTCGGCACCCAGCTGTGGCTCGGCGACCGCGGTGCGCTGCGCGTGCGTGCGCAGGTGCTCGACACCCACCCGGTCGAGCGCGGCGAGCGCATCGGCTACCGCCAGCGCCCGATGCCGGTCGGCGGCACCCTGCTCGTCGTGTCGGGCGGCACCGCCCACGGCATCGGCCTGGAGGCCCCGACGGCCGCGTCGGGCCTGCGTCAGCGGGCCACCTCCCTGGCCAAGGGCGGGCTCGAGGCGGCCGGGCTCGCGCTGTCGCCGTTCAGCGTCGGCGGCAAGCAGCGCTGGTTCGCCGAGCCGCCGCACATGCAGGCGAGCATGCTGCTGCTGCCGTCGTCGGTGCGCGTCCCCGAGGTCGGCGACGAGCTCGACGTCCAGGTCCGGTTCACCACCACGCGCTTCGACGTCGTCGACGTCAGCTGACGACCGGCTGGTCCGCCGGGAGCCGCGCCGGCCGGTCGTCGCGCGTGGACGCGCGGACCACCCGCCACGCGATCCACCACGTGGCAGCCAGGCGCAGCAGCAGCCCGACGACGGCGAGCGGGTCGCTGCCGTCGATCGCGACGGTCGCGCCCGCCGCCTGCCACGCACCGGTCAGGTGGGCGAGCACCTCGGCGAGCTGCCACAGCCCGATGTCGCGGACGGCCGTCGGTCCCCGGTGCGCGAGCACCACGAAGGGCAGCAGCCAGAGCCCCTGCGCCGGCAGGTCGACCGTCGACACCGTCACCAGGCCCGCGAGGCTCACCACGACGAGTGCCGCGGGGTCGATCGACCACCGGCGCACCTGCCCGAGGCCCACCACGAGCACGAGCACCAGGAGCCACCCGACGGCGCTCAGCAGACCGACCCGTCCGGGCTCGGGGCTGACCCCGACCGCCGCGAGCAGGCCCCACGTCGTCCTGGGCCCGCGTCCGGCGGTCAGCGCCTGGGTGAGCGCCGCGCTCGACTCGCCCCCGGTGAGCACGAACGCCGCCGTGGTGAGCACGATCCAGGTGACGAACGTCGACGCCAGCACCCGCGTCGCGACCGCGCCGGCGACCCGGAGCACCACCGCGACGAGCGCCACGAGGACGGCCAGCGCGAGCCCGGCCGACGCCAGCGCCACACCGCAGAGCACCCCGGCGAGCACCGGTCTCCGCGACCGCCACGCGACGAACCCGGCCACCGCCAGGGCCACCGGCACCATCGACCAGCCCGCCAGGCCACCGACCACGAGCACCGGCGGGGCGGCCAGCCACCACAGCCGCGACGGCACCAGCGGGCCGCGGCCCCCGCCGAGGACCGAGCGCTCCGCCGCCTCCTCGCGCCGGACCACGCGGGCGACCAGGGCCACCACGAGCCAGAAGGCCAGCAGCTGCAGGAGCGTGGCCAGGGCGGTGTACGCCAAGGCCTCGCCCCGGACGTCGGGGCGCTCGGAGAGGGTCTCGAGCGGGACGTCGTCACGTCCCGCGGTGTCGCCGCCGCGCAGGGTGCGGGCGACGGCGGCCGTGCCCCAGGCCAGCGTGGCCACGGGGGCGCTCAGGTCGGACGGCTGGTGCCGCCCGCCCTCGTCCGCGAGCGGCAGCACGCCCTCGGCCAGCCCGAGGTCGACGTAGTCGCGCGGCAGGTCGTTCGCGCAGAGCAGCGTCTGGTCGCGGGGAGGGTCCCACCAGGCGGCGTCGTCACCGGTGGCGCACGGCACCGAGCGCAGCACCGTCACCAGGCTCGCGACGACCGCCGCCGCGAGCAGCAGCCGGACCGGCGTCCACCAGGGGTGCGGGCGCGCCCGCACCCCCGACGGGCCGATCACGACTCAGTCCTGGCGGCCGCCGGGCAGCGGCGGGTCGGCCGGGTCCGTCGTCGGCGGCTGCGTGGTGGCCGGCGGCGCGGTGGTCGCGGGAGGCGCGGTCGTCGGCGCGGGCGTCGTCGGCTCAGGCTCGGTGGTCTCCTCGTCGCGCGGACGGGCGGTCTCCTCGTCACGGTCCCGCTCGGTCTGACGCGGCGTCGAGCGCGTGGCCGGCGGCACGTAGGTGGTGCCCTCCTTGGCGCGGATGTTGGCCGCCGGGGGGAACGTGCCGCACTCGTCGCCGTCGATCTCGCCGTCCATGATGTTGGCGAAGGTGCGCGCCGGGTACTGGCCGCCGAAGAACGGCTGCAGGTAGCCCTCGAGGTCGGCGTTGCCGTTCTTGCCGCGGACGTACATGACGGCGGTCGACATCTTGGGCGTGTAGCCGACGAACCACGACGACGACACCCGCTGGGCCGCACCCGGCTTGGACTGGAACGTCGCCGTGCCCGTCTTGCCGGCCGTCGGGCACATCGTGCGCCCGTTGACGCCGGTGCCGTCGGACTGCGTGACCCCCTGCAGGGCCGAGGTGACGTCGGCCGCGACGGCGGCGGAGAAGCCGCGCTCGGTCTTGACCTCGTGGTCGTAGAGCACGTCGCCCTTGCTGTCGGACACCTTGGACACCACGAACCACTCGTGACGCATGCCCTTGTTGGCGAACGTCGCGTACGCGTTGGCCATGTCGATGACCGGGACGGGCTCGACGCCGAGCGAGGTGACGGGCACCGACGGGATGCGCTGGACGACGTTGGCCGGGATGCCGGCGTCACGGGCCGCCTTGCGGATCTCGTCCGGGCCGTCGTCCATCTGCTCGGTGAGGTCGACGAACGCGGTGTTGATCGACTTCTGGGTGGCGCGCTTGAGGCTGACGCGTCCGAAGGACTCACCGCCGGAGTCGCCCTGGTTGCCGACGGTGTCGTTGCCGACCCGGATGGGCGAGTTGCCGTTCAGGCTCGTGTTGAGGCTGTAGCCGTTGCGCAGCGCCGCGGCGACCGCGAAGGGCTTGAAGGTCGAGCCGGGCTGGGCACCGCTGGTGGCCCAGTTCAGCTGGCTCTCCAGGTAGTCCGGGCCGCCGTACATGGCGCGGACCGCACCGGTGGCGGTGTCGATCGACGTCGACGCGACGTGCAGCTGGCTGAGGTCGTCCGGAGCGGTCTCCTTGATCGCCTCGACCGTGGCGTTCTGCGCCTTGCGGTTGAAGGTGGTGCGGACGTTCAGGCCGCCGCCGTTGATCTGCGCGTCGGTGAAGCCCTGCTTCTGCAGCTGCAGGTCGGTGAGCCGCAGCAGGTAGCCCTTGGTGCCGCCGAAGCGGCTGCGCTGCTCCTGGTCGGCGAACGACGGCAGGCGGTCGCTGACCTCGTCGGCCTGCGCCTGGGTGATCGCCTCGGACTTGACCATGCCGTCGAGCACGTAGTCGTAGCGCTGGAGCAGCCGCTCGCGGGTCTGGTCCGAGCCGAAGGGGTCCATGCCGCTGGGCGAGTTGACGACCGCCGACAGCATGGCCGCCTCGTCGATGCTCAGCTCGGACGCCGGCTTGCCGAAGTAGCGCTCGGACGCGGCCTGCACGCCGTAGGCGCCGTTGCCGTAGTACACGGTGTTGAGGTAGCCCTCGAGGATGTCGTCCTTGGAGAGCTGGTTGTGGATCTTGATGGACAGGATCGCCTCGCGCGCCTTGCGCTTGAGGGTCTGCTCCTGCGTCAGGTAGAGCACCTTGACGTACTGCTGGGTGATCGTCGACGCGCCCTGCGTGCTGTCGCTCGTCGCGTTGTTGCGCGCGGCGCGGACGATGCCGCGCAGGTCGATGCCGCGGTTGGTGTAGAAGCTGCGGTCCTCGGCGGCGATGATCGCGGCCTGCATCGAGGGGGCGACCTGGTCGAGCTCGACGTTGCGGCGGTTCTGGACCTCGAACTTGCCGATCGGCGTCTTGCCGTCGGAGTAGTAGACCGTGGTGGTCTGGGTCAGGAACTCGGCGTTGGCGTCGGGGATGTCGACGTTGCGGTAGATCAGGTAGCCGACGACGGCGCCCAGGACGGTGACCACCGCCCCGGTGATCAGGGTCCACTTGAACGCCCGACGCCACAGGGGCGCCTTGGCGCCCTTCGCGCGTCGTGACGTGGGCTTGCCGTTCTTCTCACCAGTGGCCACGGGGTGCAGTCTCCTGTCGTCTCGTCCGTCCCGAACCGGGCGCTAGGGCAGGCAGGAGCCGTGCGCCAGGCCTGGGGCAACCTCCCCAGTGTGCAGAACGAACGGTGATGAGCCGAATCCTCGGACGGTCCGAGGCGGACCTCACACCGCGATCCTCGGCCATCTGGGGGAAGCGCGTCCACCGCATCATGCCCGTGGACCGGGGTGGGGGTACTGTCCGGACCTGACATACTGCAAGCATGTTAGGTCCGGACGACGAAGGAGCACAGATGGCATCGGTACGCGTGGCGATCGTCGGGGTGGGCAACTGCGCCACGTCCCTGGTCCAGGGCGTCGAGTACTACCGCGACGCCGACCCCTCGGGCGTCGTCCCCGGCCTCATGCACGTGACGTTCGGCGAGTACCACGTCGGCGACGTCGAGTTCGTGGCCGCGTTCGACGTCGACGCCAAGAAGGTCGGCTTCGACCTGTCCGAGGCGACGCGCGCCAGCGAGAACAACACCATCCGCATCGCCGACGTGCCGCCGCTCGGCGTCACCGTGCAGCGCGGTCACACGCTCGACGGCCTCGGCAAGTACTACCGCGAGACCATCGAGGAGGCCGACGCCGAGCCGGTCGACGTCGTGCAGGTGCTGCGCGACACCGGGGCCGACGTGCTCGTGTCCTACCTCCCGGTGGGCTCGGAGGAGGCCGACAAGTTCTACGCCCAGTGCGCGATCGACGCCGGCGTCGCGTTCGTCAACGCGCTGCCGGTCTTCATCGCGTCCGACCCCGTGTGGGCCAAGAAGTTCGAGGACGCCGGCGTCCCGGTCATCGGCGACGACATCAAGAGCCAGGTGGGTGCGACGATCACGCACCGCGTCATGGCCAAGCTGTTCGAGGACCGCGGCGTCGTGCTCGACCGCACGTACCAGCTCAACGTCGGCGGCAACATGGACTTCAAGAACATGCTCGAGCGCGACCGCCTGGAGTCCAAGAAGGTCTCCAAGACGCAGGCCGTGACGTCGAACCTCGGCCACGACCTCGGTGAGAAGAACGTCCACATCGGGCCCAGCGACTACGTCCAGTGGCTCGACGACCGCAAGTGGGCCTACGTCCGCCTCGAGGGTCGCGCGTTCGGCGACGTCCCGCTGAACCTGGAGTACAAGCTCGAGGTCTGGGACTCCCCCAACTCCGCCGGCATCATCATCGACGCCATCCGCGCCGCCAAGATCGCCAAGGACCGCGGCATCGGCGGCCCGCTGGTCAGCGCGTCGTCCTACCTGATGAAGTCGCCGCCGGTGCAGCGCCCGGACGACCTCGGCCGCGCCAAGCTCGAGGCCTACATCGCCGGCGACGAGGAACGCTGACGCAGGCGGCTGCCGCGCGCCCTACGATCGGGACGTGACGTCCGCGGGGGTGCTGTGGACGCCCGGGTTCCGGCGCCTGCTCGCGGCGCGTCTGACGTCGCAGGCCGGCGACGGCGCCTTCACCGCGGGCGTGGCGTTCCTCGTCCTGCTGTCCCCGACCTCGCAGCAGACGCCCACCGCCTACGCGGGCGTGCTCGCGCTGCTCCTGCTGCCGTTCTGCGTGGTGGGGCCGTTCGCGGCGAGCGTCATCGACCGGTGGCGCCGACGGCGCGTGCTCGTGCTGGGGCAGATGTCGCGCGTCGCGCTGGCGGCCGTCGTCGCGGTGCTGGCGCTGACCGGCGACTCCGGGCCGTGGACGTACGTGCTGGTGCTGCTGGCGCTCGGCGTCAACCGCCTGGTGCTGGCCGCGCTGTCGGCGTCGGTGCCGCACGTCGTGGGCGCCGACCGTTTCGTGGACGCGAACGCGCTGGGGCCCACGTCGGGATCGGTGACCACCGGCATCGGCATCGGTGTCGGCGGCGCCGTGGCCGCCGCCACGCAGACCGCCGGGGCGGTGCTGGTGGCGGTGGCCCTGTGGTCCCTCGCCGCGCTGGTGGCGCGCGGGTTCGGGCGCGACGAGCTCGGGCCGGACGTCCCCCTGCCGACGCCCACCCTGAGGGCGACCGCCCGCGACCTGGCCGCGGTGACGCGCCACCTGCGCGACCGCCCGCGTGCGTCCGTCGCGCTCGCCCGGTTGGGGGCCGCCCGGCTGCTCGTCGGCGCGCTGACCATCGCGACCCTGGCGGTGACGGGCACCGACGGCACCGAGGCCGCCGTCGTCGCCCTGGCCAGCGGCATCGGGTTCGGGGCCGGCGCGGTGGGCACCCCGTGGGCGTCCCGCCGGGTGCGCACCGGCACCTGGGTGGCCGGGTGCCTCGTGGTCGCCGTGGTGCTCGGCGCCGTCGGCGCCACGCTGGCCGTCCCGTGGTCGTGGGCGACGGCCGGGCTCGGGGTGGGCCTGCTCGCCCAGTCCACCAAGATCTGGACCGACACGCTGGTGCAGCGCCACGTCGACGAGCCGTTCCTCGGACGCGCGTTCACCGTCTACGACCTGGTCTACAACGCCTCGTTCGTGCTCGGCACGCTCGTGGTGCTCCCGCTGGTCTAGGCCGGCGAGACGTCGATCAGCACCTTGCCGACGACGGAGTCCTCGACGGCGGCGTGCGCGTCGGCGACCTGGTCGAGGGTGAAGTGGTGCAGCGGGAGGCCGTGCTCCTCGCCGACGCCGAACGCCCCGTCACGCAGCGCGGCGGTGACGTCCTCGGCGCCGGCCTGCAGGGCCGCGTCGCCGACGGTGTAGAGCAGCACGCCCTGGAGCCGGGCGTTGGTCGCGAAGGTCGAGCGGACGTCGAGCGTCACCTCGTCGCCGCCGTTGTTGGCGTAGAACGCGACGGTGCCGCGCGGCCGGATCACCTGGAGGTCGAGGGGCAGGTTCTGCGCGGGGGCCACCTCCACCACGAGGTCGACGCCGTCCGGGGCCAGCCCGCGGATCGCCGCGACGGTGTCGCCGGCGGTGTAGTCGACGACGTGGTGCGCGCCGGCCGCCGTCGCGAGCGCGCCCTTGGCGTCGCTGCTCACGGTGCTGATCACGGTCGCGCCCGACCAGCGCGCCAGCTGGATGGCGGCGTTGCCGACGGCTCCCGCGCCTCCGGCGACCAGCACCGTCACCCCGTCGAGCGTGCCGGGGCCGAGACGCGTCGGGCCGTCCTCGGCCACCGTCAGCGTCCGGTGGGCCGTGACGGCGGGGACGCCGAGGTCGGCGCCGACGTCGAACGAGACGCCGTCAGGCAGCGCGAAGACGCGGTCCGCGGGCAGCACCGTCTGCTCCTGCGCGGTGCCGGTGGGGCGCTGGAACGCCGCGAGCATCACCCAGACGTGGTCGCCGACGGCCAGGTGCGCGACGCCGTCGCCCACCGCGTCGACGACGCCGGAGCCGTCCTGGTTCGGGACCACCTCGGGGAACGGCATGCCGCCGCCGGTCGCGCCCTGGCGGTTCTTCCAGTCGGTGGGGTTGACCGCGGAGCGGACGACCCGCACGCGCACCTCGCCGGGGCCGGGCTCGGCGACGTCGCGGTCGGCCACGCTGAGGACGGACGGTGCTCCGGTCTGGGTGTACACGGCGGCGCGCATGAGGCTCCTTCGTCGGTGCGGGGTGGTCCTCGGGCCAACGCCCGGAGCCGCCGGGGTATGCCCACGCGCTCCCGCGGGCCGGTGCGTGCGGGTCGTGGCAGGCTGGCGCCCGTGGGTCCCGCGCACGTCCAGTTCTCCGTGTCGACCTCGCAGCCCGCACCCGCCCCGCCGGCGTCCGCGCTGCGCCTGCGCGTCCTCGACGAGGTGGCCGCGATCGTGCTGGCCGCCGGCGACGGACGGCTGCGCGTCGCCGTCGACGGACGCACCGCGGCCGGCAAGAGCACCTTCGGCCACGAGCTCGCCGGACGTCTGGCCGACGCCGGACGTCCGGTGCTGCGCGCGAGCCTCGACGACTTCAAGCGGCCGTGGGCCGAGCGCCACCTCTACGACCGCGAGTCCGGAGAGGGCTTCTACCGCAACGCGTTCGACCACGACCAGGTCCGCGACCTGCTGCTCGACCCGGCCGCGCCCGGCGGGTCAGGCGACGTCGTCCTCTGCGCGCTCGACACCTTCGCCCAGGTCGCGCGCACCGACGTCGTCGACCACGTGCCACCCGACGGGGTCCTCGTCGTCGACGGGGTGTTCGCGCTGCGCCCCGAGCTCGACGACGCGTGGGACGTGCGCGTCCGCGTCGAGGTGCCCGCCGCGGTGGCGCTGGCGCGCGGCGTCCGTCGCGACGACCCCACCTGGAGCGGCGCCGACCCCACCGAGCTGCACCGCGACCGGTACGCCGCCGCCGAGGCGGTCTACCTGCGCGAGGTGGACCCCCTCTCCCACGCCGACGTGGTCGTCGACAACACCGACCCCCAGGCCCCCCGCCTCCTCCACCCCTGACCACCCCGCCCGGTGCCGCCCTCCCCCCGACCGCCCCCCGACCGCCGAGTGGCGCAAATCCGGGGTCGACACGCGGCGCGCGGCCCGACTTTGCGCCACTCGAGACCGCTTATGCGCCACTCGGCGCGGCGGTCAGGCGTCGTCAAGGACCACGTGCGGCTCGTCGGCGTCGACGTCGGTCGGCGCGACACGGGCCATGACGTTCGTCCCCACCCCGGCCACCAGCAACGCGACCAGGAGCCAGACGGGGGTCTCGTCCCAAGGCACCACCGAGGAGAGAACCGCCGACACCGGAAGGCAGGCGACGACCCACGTCGCAGCGGCGAGGCCCCAGGCGTGGCGGGTACGCCTCCAGGCGGCGACGGCCAGGACCAGCCCGAGCAGGCCGCACAGGGCGCCGAGCGCCAACGACATGCCGGTCTCGAAGCCGTACAGCTCGGAATGGTCGACGCGAGAGTACTGCACGTGGTCGACCAGCAGGACCCCGGACGCGACCCCGCACGCCACCGCGCCGAGGAGGTCGACGGTCGTCGCGACACGCGCGGACCACGTCGCGCGGGCCGAGCCGTCCGTCGTCACCGCCCGATCATCGCTGCAAGCGGGCCGCCTCGTCCGCCGAGTGGCGCAAAAGCGGGCTCGAGCGGCGCAAATCCGGGGTCCACACCGCGTGTCGACCCCGGATTTGCGCCACTCGGCGGTCCTGGGAGCCGGGTCAGGGGGCGGGTGTGGGGTGGTGGGTCAGGGGGTGGGGCGGGCGGCCCACCACTCGAGCAGGGCGGCGCGGGCGGCGTCCTCGCCGAGGGGGCCCTGGTCGGTGCGGAGCTCGAGCAGGAAGCGGTAGGCCTCGCCGACCTCGCGGCCGGGGCCGAGGCCGAGGACCTCCATGATCTGGTTGCCGTCGAGGTCGGGGCGCATCGACTGCAGCTCCTCGGCCTCGGCCAGCACGGCGATGCGCGCCTCGAGCTCGTCGTACGTGCGCTGCAGGCGGTTGGCCTTGCGGGTGTTGCGGGTGGTGCAGTCCGCCCGCGTGAGGACGTGCAGGCGCTCGAGCTGGTCGCCGGCGTCGCGGACGTAGCGGCGCACCGCCGAGTCGGTCCACTCGCCGCTGCCGTAGCCGTGGAAGCGCAGGTGCAGCTCGACCAGCGTGGCCACCTGCTCGGTGACCTCCTTGGAGAAGCGCAGCGCCCGCATCCGCTTGCGCGTCATCTTCGCGCCGACGACGTCGTGGTGGTGGAAGGTCACGGTGCCGTCGTCGAGGAACCGGCGGGTCCTCGGCTTGCCGACGTCGTGCAGCAGCGCGGCCAGGCGCGTCACCAGGTCGGGGCCGTCAAGGCCCAGGCGCGGCTCGAGGTCGATGGCCTGCTCCAGGACGGTGAGCGAGTGCTCGTAGACGTCCTTGTGGCGGTGGTGCTCGTCGCGCTCGAGCGCCAGCGCCGGCAGCTCGGGCAGGACGTGCTGCGCCAGCCCGGTGTCGACGAGCACCGACAGGCCCGCGCGCGGGTGCGCGCCGAGCAGCAGCTTGGACAGCTCGTCGCGGACGCGCTCGGCCGAGACGATCTCGATCCGCTCGGCCATCGAGGTGATCGCCTCGGTCGCGGCGTCGTCGAGCCGGAAGCCCAGCTGGGAGACGAACCGCGCACCGCGCATCATCCGCAGCGGGTCGTCGTCGAACGAGCGCTCGGGCTCGATCGGGGTGCGCAGGAGGCCGGCGTTGAGGTCGTCCAGCCCGCCGAACGGGTCGACGAGCACCTCGCCGGGCACCCGCAGCGCCATCGCGTTGACGGTGAAGTCACGCCGCGACAGGTCGCCCTCCAGGGTGTCGCCGAACGCGACGAGCGGCTTGCGCGACCCCGGGTCGTAGGCGTCGCTGCGGTAGGTGGTGACCTCGATCAGGTGGTCGCCGTAGCGGCAGCCGATCGTGCCGAACTCGCGGCCGACGTCCCAGACGGCGTCGGCCCAGGCCTCCAGGACGCGCTCGGTCTCCTCGGGCCGCGCCGACGTCGCGAAGTCCCAGTCGTTGCCGACACGCCCGAGCAGCGCGTCGCGCACCGGACCGCCGACCAGGGCCAGCTCGTGGCCGGCCGCGGCGAAGCGGCGTCCGAGGTCCTCGACGTGGGGTGCGACCCCGACGAGGGTGCGGAGAGCGGTCCGCTGGCCGTCCGCGGACGACGCGGGCCGGGAGGGGCTGGTCTCGGGCACGTCGGCAGACTCTACGCGGACTCCCGCGCGCCCCGCGGACACCTGGATCGCGCTGACTACGATGGCCCAGATGTCCAGGACCGGTCGCGCCCACGCCTGCCTGCGCGCGGTCGTCGCGGTCGCCGCCGCGCTCGTGCTGCTGGCGATCACGGTGGCGTCCGGCGCGGGTTCGGCCACCGCGGCCGACGACGACGGCCTGGACGTCCGGCTCACCGGTCTGACCCCCACCGCCCTGGACGGCGACCGCGGCGACGTCACGCTCAGCGGCACCGTCACCAACCCCGGCCGCACCGCCTGGACCGACGCCGCGGTCTACCTCGTCGTCCGGCCGGAGCCCTACCAGACGAGCGCCGGCCTCGACGAGGCGATCGACCGTCCGTCGGCGCTGCGCGTGGGCGAGCGGCGCCTCGCCGCGTCGACCACCGCCGAGCTCGGCACGCTCGGCCCGGGCGCGGTGGCGACCTTCACCCTCACGGTCCCCTACGAGGACCTCGGCATCAGCGGCGCCGAGGGCGTCTACCCGATCGGCGCGCAGGTGCTGGCCACGCGGACCGGCGGCGAGCGCGGGTCCGACGCGGTGGGCAGCGCCTTCACGTTCCTGCCCCTGGTCACCGGCGCCACCGAGCCCGTCGGGGTGTCGGTGGTCTTCCCGTTCACCGCGCCCGTGAAGCGCACCACCGCCGGCCGCTACACCGACAGCGCCGGCTTGGTCCGCCTCGTCGGCCCCGGCGGACGGCTCCGACGGCTGCTCGACCTCGCCCGCTCCACGGCCGGCGACGCCGGCACCGCGGCGTCCAGCGGCACCACCCTGATGGTCGACCCCGCGCTGCTCGACGCCCTCGAGGACATCGCCGACCGCTCCTACGGCCCCGACCGCGCCGATCCGGCGGAGGCGTCAGCCGCGCCGGACGACGAGACCTCCGGCGACGGGTCCGCGGTGGCCCAGCGGTTCGTCGACGACTTCGTCGAGCTCGCGCAGGGCAGGCGCCTGTGGGTGCTCACCTACGGCCAGCCCGACGTCCAGGCGCTGGTCGGCGCCGACGGCCGCTCCGACGCCGAGATCACCCGGGCCGCCGACCTCGCCACCACCGCCTCGCTGGAGCGTCTCGGGCTCGAGGGCCGCCGCGTGTTCTGGCCGCCCAACGGCATCGCGCGGCGCGGCGTCGTGGAGGCCGCGGCCGACGCCGGCGCGCAGGTGAGCGTCCTGAGTCCCCGGGTGCTGCCCGACTGGGGCTCCGGCGACGGCACCTCGCTGCGGCTGGGCTCGTCCGACGGCACCCAGGTGGTGCTGCGCGACCCCACCTACCTGCGCGGCGGCAGCGAGCGCTCGTCGGCGCTCGGGGTGCGCCAGCGGATCGCCGCGCAGAGCGCGTTCGCGGCCCGCGGCGACGGACCCGCGCGCCAGGTCGTGCCCGTGCTCGGCCCCGACTTCGACCCCGGTCCCGACCCCGAGGCGGCCGGCCTGTCGCAGGTGTTCGACCTCCCGTGGGCGCGGGCGGGCGAGCCCACCGCCGACCCGCGGACCTGGCGCGACGGGGTGGCCGTGCCCGCGTCCCTGCGTCCCACCCCGGTCGGCGCCGACCAGGTGACCACGGCGCGCTCGGCGCTCGCCGCCGGACGTCGTCTCGGCGCGATCACCGACGACGCGGCGGTCACCGACTTCTACCGCCAGGGCGCCGCGCTCGCGGTCTCCCAGGTCTGGCGCGGCGACGCGGCCGAGGGCGTGCGACGGGCGACCGCCGCCGACCGGTCGGTGTCGGGCCGCCTCGGCCGGGTGAGCGTCGAGACGATCCCCGTCCTCACCCTCTCGGGCACCAGCGGACGCATCCCGCTGTCGGTGACCAACGACCTCGACAGGCCCGTCACGGTGGGCGTCCGCATCGACTCATTGTCCGGCGACCTGAAGATCCCCGACGTCGAGCCCTTCGTGATCCAGGCCGACCAGCGCCAGACGATCCGGGTCGAGGTCGACGTGGGCGAGTCGACCAACGCGGCGATGACCGCGCGGCTCACCACCGCCGAGGGCACGCCCTTCGGTGACGGCACCCGCTTCACCGTGCGCTCCAGCGTGGTCGGGCGGGCGGTCTGGATCGGCATGGCCGGCGCCGGGCTGCTCGTGCTCGTCGCGTTCGGGCGCCGGTTCGCCGTCGCCCGCCGCGGGAGGGACGCATGACCGGCGGGAGCCACCGCGCCGAGCCGCGGGGCGGTCTGTTCCGACGCCGGCGCACGGCCCCGGACGACACCACCGACGACGACACCGCCGCCGACGCCCCGGCCACCGAGCCGGTCGACGACGTCGCCGCGACGCCCGTCGCCGCACCCCCGGCACCTCCGGTCCAGGCGACCGCACCGGCGCCGCGGGTCGGTGCGCCGCTGCCCTCGCCGGGGCCCGCACCGGTGGCACCGCCGACCCCCGGCACGCCCCCGCGTCCGGTCGACCCCACCGCCGACACGGTCGTGGGTGGCATGGCCGCGGTGCCCGACGCGCCAGCGACCGCCGCACCCCCGCCCGAGCCGCCCGGCACCGCGTCGCGGGGCCGGCTGCTGTCGGCGAGCCTGTGGATGGCGCTCGGCACGGTGCTCTCGCGCGTCACCGGGTTCGTCCGCCTCGCCCTGGTCATCGCCGCGCTCGGCACCAGCCTCAACGCCGACGTCTTCACGCTCGCCAACTCCGTGCCCAACGCCCTCTACATCCTGGTGGCGGGCGGCGTCTTCAACGTGGTGCTCGTGCCGCAGCTGATCCGGGCGATGCGCAACGACGAGGACCGCGGCGAGGCGTACGCGAGCCGCGTCATCACGCTGGGGCTGCTGGTCCTGCTCGTGGCGACGGTGGTGCTCGTCGTGGCCGTTCCGGTGCTCGTCCGGATGATCTTCGACGGCGGGCTGTTCGCGCCGGAGAACGCCGGCGCCCGCGACTCGGCCTACTCGCTGATGCGGTACTGCATGCCGCAGGTGTTCTTCTACGGCGCGTTCGTGCTCGTCGGGCAGGTGCTGAACGCGCGCGAGCGGTTCGGCCCGATGATGTGGGCGCCGATCGCCAACAACGTGCTCTCGTCGGCCATCCTCGGCGGGTACATCCTGGTGTACGGGGCCGGCAACGGCGACGGTGGCTTCGGCACCGGCGAGGAGCTGCTCCTCGGGCTCGGCTCGACGCTCGGCATCGTGCTCCAGGCCGCGATCCTCGTGCCGTACCTGGGCGCGACGGGCTTCCGCTACCGCCCCCGCTTCGACTTCCGCGGCACCGGCCTCGGCCACACCGCCCGCCTCGGCGCCTGGACGCTGGCGTTCATCGTCGCCAACCAGGTGGCCTTCTTCGTGGTCAACCGGGTGGCGTCGGCCTCGGCCACCCGCGCGGCCGCGTCCGGCGCCGAGGTCGCGGGCGCCACCGTCTACCAGGCGGCGTTCCTGGTGAGCCAGGTGCCGCACGGCATCATCACCGTCTCGGTCATGACCGCGGTCATCCCGACGCTGTCGCGCTACGCCGCCGACCGCGACCTGGGCGCGGTGCGTGTCGAGCTGACGTCGTCCGCGCGCGTCGTGCTGGCGGCGATCGCCCCGCTGGCCGTGGCCGTCGCGTGCCTGGGCCAGGCCGCCGCGACGATCCTCACCTCCTACGGCGGCGCCAAGGGCGACACCCACGTCATCGGCTACACCATCAGCGCGTTCGCGCCCGGGATGCTGTTCTTCTGCATCCACTACCTGATGCTGCGCGGGTTCTACGCGATGGAGGACACCCGCACGCCGTTCCTGGTGCAGGTCTGGCTCTCGGGCACGCAGGTCTGCCTGGCCCTCGTCATCGGCGAGCTCGCCGACCCCACGCGGCTGGCCGTCTGGCTCGCGCTCGGCTACGGCGGCGCCTACCTGGTCGGTGCGTCCATCTCGGCCACCGTGCTCGGCCGCCGCATCGGCACGGTCTTCGACCGCGCGACGCTGGGCTACCTGGCCCGTCTCGCCGTCGCCTGCCTCGGCGCCGCCGTGCTGATGCTCGGCACCTGGGCAGGCCTCGAGCGGCTCGGGCTGGAGGCGACGTCGCGCACCGGTGCCCTGCTCCTCGCCGTCGTCGGGGGCGTCCTCGGGATGGGCGCCTACCTGGGCGTGGCGCGCCTGCTCAAGGTCGAGGAGGTCGGCTCCCTGCTGCGGGCCGTCACCCGACGCGGGTGACGCCGCGCACGGGCTCGGCCAACCTGCCCCGCGCCTGGGGACGACCGCCTAGTCTGGGTCGGGGACGTTCGGCCGCCCGTCCCGATCCACAGCCCGACCGGTGGCCAGAAGGCGACGGCGCGCAGGTGGACACGACCACGTTGTCCTCGGGACAGGTGCTCGGCGGTCGCTACGCGCTCAAGGACCTGATCAACGAGGGTGACGGCGTCTCGGTCTGGCTCGCCGAGGACACCTCGCTGCACCGCTCGGTCGGCGTCTCGGCGCTGAGCGCCGACGACCGTCGCGCCGCCGACTTCCTCACCGCCGCCCGTGCCTCCACCAAGGTCACCGACCCGCGGTTCCTGCGCGTCATGGACGCCGTCGAGGACGAGGACGGCGTCACCTACCTCGTCCGCGAGTGGGCGCGGGCCTTCCCGCTCGACGTCGTGCTGCGCGAGTCGACGATGCCCAGCCGGCGGGCGGCCACCATCGTCGCCGAGGTGGCCGAGGCGCTCGGCAACGCCCACGAGGCCGGCGTCTACCACCGCGAGCTGCGCCCGGCCGCGATCCTGCTCAAGGCCAGCGGCGCCGTCCGCATCACCGGCCTCGCGATCGACCACGTCATCGCCGGTCACGACCCCGAGGTCACCGACCCGCAGCACGCCGAGGACGTCGACGTCGCGGGCGTCGGCCACCTGCTGTACGCGTGCCTCACCGGGCGCTGGCCCGGCTCCATCCCCACCAGCCTGCGTCGCGCCCCCACCGAGCACGGCCGGCTGATGCGCCCGCGGCAGGTGCGCGCCGGCGTCGCGCGCGACGTCGACACCGTGTGCGACCGCGTGCTCGGCACGCCGCCGCGTCACCACGAGACCCCGCTGCGCACCGCCCGCGACCTCGCGCACCAGCTGCACCTCAGTGGCGAGGACGACCCGATCGCGCCCGACGACCAGCCGAGCCTGATCCGCACCTCGTCGCCCGACGTGTTCCGCAACGACCCGGTGGTCGTGCCGCTCGGCCCACCGCCGGCGATCAACCCGCCCAAGCCCAAGCCGGCCGCCCTCGCCCCCGCGCCGCCGAGCACCTTCGAGCGCTCCAAGGCCCGGGCCGTGCGGGCCACCCGCGGCGACCGCGCGTGGATCGTCAGCGGCGTGCTGGTGGCGCTCGTCCTCGCGCTGTCCCTGGCGTTCATCGTCGGCCAGAACGCCGGCTCGACCGACACCCCGACCACGATCCCGTCAGGCGGCGACGACACGCGCGTCCAGGTGGAGCCGCTCGAGATCCGGCGCGTGCTGCCGATCGACCCCGAGGGCCAGGACGACGGTCAGGAGAACAACGACGAGGCGGGCCTGGCCGTCGACGGCGACCGCGCCACCGGCTGGCGCACGTCGGAGTACTACGGGTCGGCCGACCTCGCCGGCCTCAAGCGCGGCGTCGGCCTGGTCGTCGACCTCGGCGAGCAGCGCAACGTCCACGGCCTGCAGCTGACGCTCGGCGGCGAGCCCACCTCGTTGGCGGTGTACGCGAGCCCTCCGGGCGAGACGCGCACGCCGCGCAGCATCCGCGGGCTCCAGCGGCTGGGCAACCTCGACGGCACCGGCCCCAGCGCCTCGTTCTCCAACCCGCCCGCGCAGACCCGGTTCGTCGTGATCTGGCTGACCGAGCTGCCGGAGGTGCGCCCGGGCGTCTTCCAGGGCCAGGTCGACGAGGTCGAGGTGCGCGGCACGCCGTGACGGACCCGTCCGGCCTCGTCGGCGTGGCAGGCTGGCCCGCGTGAGCGACGACGCCGGCGCCGTGGACCAGCGGTCCGACGCCGACCTGCTGCGCGCGCACGTCGACGGCGACCCCGACGCGTTCGCCGAGGTCGTGCGCCGCCACCAGGGACGTCTGTGGGCGGTCGCCCTGCGCACGCTCGGCCACCGCGAGGAGGCCGCCGACGCGCTGCAGGAGGCGCTCGTCAAGGCGTTCCGGTCGGCCGACTCCTTCCGCGGCGACGCCCAGGTGACCACGTGGCTGCACCGGGTGGTGGTCAACGCGTGCATCGACCGCACCCGCCGCAACGCCGTCCGTCCCGCCGACCCGCTGCCGGACGACCCCGACCGGCTCGCCGCGCTGGCCACCACCGACGGCGACCCCACCACCGACCGTCAGCGACGCGTCGACGTGATCGCCGCGCTGCAGCAGCTGCCCGTCGACCAGCGCGCCGCCCTGGTGCTCGTCGACATGGAGGGCTACTCGGTGGACGAGGCCGCCGACCTCCTCGAGACCCGGCCGGGCACGGTGAAGTCGCGCTGCTCGCGCGGACGCGCCCGGTTGGCGCCGATCCTGGCCGACTGGCGGAACCGGGAGCCGTCCCCGCCCGTCACACCGACGGGGACGTCCGCGCCCCCGCCCGCCGACCACCCAGAGGAAGGAGCACCGTGACCGACCACGACCGTCCCGCACCGGGCGACGAGCACCCCGACGTCACGGCCCTGCTCGCCGCGGACCCCGCCCCGCCCATCCCCGACGACGTCGCCGCACGCCTGCAGGCCGCGCTGCGCGCGGAGTCCGACGCCCGCGTCGCCGGCACCCGTCCGCGGGTGACCCCGATCGAGGCGGCCCGGCGGCGGCGTCGCGTCGTCCCGGCGCTGGCGGCCGCGGCCGTCGTCGTCGCGGTGGTGGCCGTGGGTGGCACCGCGCTCGTCCGGACCGGCGGAGGAGGCGGGGGCAGCGACGCGTCCAGCTCCGCCGAGGCCGGCGGTGCGGCCGACCGCGAGTCCGCGCCGTCCGAGCCGGGTGCGCTCGCGGCGCCGGAGGAGCCGGGCGCGGCCGACGGGTCCGGGGGCCGGCGGCTCGCCGAGGCGCAGGAGGCCGTCGACACCGGCCAGGCCCCCGCCGCGCTGCCGGCGCGCCCCGGCGCGCTGACCTGCACCGCCGACCAGCTCGACGTCACCAGCCGTCTGGCCGTGTCGTACCGGGGCGACCTCGCCTGGCTCGTGACCGTTCCCGGCGACGGCGCGGACGGCCCGGAGTACGTGGTCTACGGCTGCCAGGGCGACGACGCGCGCCGGCTCGCGGTCGTCCGCCCGTCCTGAGGCGCTGCGGGAATCCCCACCGCCTACCCTTGGTTGGAGTCCACGGGTCGACGTCCGGCCCCCATCGACGCGAGAGAGAGCACCTCATGTCCAGCGACGTGCGCAACGTCATCATCATCGGCTCGGGCCCCGCGGGCTACACCGCCGCGATCTACACCGCGCGCGCCAACCTGCTCCCGCTCGTCTTCGAGGGCTCCGTCACCGCCGGTGGCGCGCTGATGAACACCACGGACGTCGAGAACTTCCCCGGGTTCCCCCAGGGCGTCATGGGCCCGGCCCTGATGGACGACCTCCGCGCCCAGGCCGAGCGCTTCGGCGCGGAGCTGGTGCCCGAGGACGTCATTGAGGTCGACCTCACCGGCGACGTCAAGATCGTGCGCACCGACTCCGGTGAGTTCAAGGCGCGCTCGGTGATCCTGGCCACCGGCTCGGGCTACCGCAAGCTCGACGTCGACGGCGAGGACCGCCTGTCCGGCCACGGCGTCAGCTGGTGCGCCACGTGCGACGGCTTCTTCTTCCGCGAGCAGGAGATCGTCGTCGTCGGCGGTGGCGACTCCGCCGTCGAGGAGGCCACCTTCCTGACCCGCTTCGCCTCCAAGGTGACGCTGGTGCACCGCCGCGACTCGCTGCGCGCCTCGGCGATCATGCAGGACCGCGCGTTCACCAACGACAAGATCGAGATGGCCTGGAACAGCGCCGTCGAGGCCATTCACGGCGACGACAAGCTCACCGGCGTCACGCTGAAGGACACCGTCACGGGCGAGACCCGCGAGCTGCCCGCCACGGGCCTGTTCGTGGCCATCGGCCACGATCCGCGCTCGGAGCTGCTCGGCGGTCAGGTCGACCTCGACGACGAGGGCTACGTCCTGGTGCAGAACGGCTCGACGGCCACCAACCTCGACGGCGTGTTCGCGTGCGGCGACCTGGTCGACCACACCTACCGCCAGGCGATCACGGCGGCCGGCACCGGCTGCCAGGCCGCCCTCGACGCCGAGAAGTTCCTCGCCGCCCTGGAGCAGATCGAGGCGCACGAGCTCGCCTCGGCCTGAGGGGTTCGCCGACGCGGGAATGTCCGCGGCAGCCCGTAGCGTTGGACCTCTCGTAGCACCCAGTCTTCACCCACAGCACCGGCCCATCGACCGGTCGACCCTCGAGGAGCATGACCCGTGGCCAACATCAATGCCGTCACCGACGCCGAGTTCAAGGACACCGTCCTGGGGTCCGACAAGCCCGTGCTGGTCGACTTCTGGGCCGAGTGGTGCGGCCCGTGCCGTCAGGTCGGCCCGATCCTCGAGGAGATCGCCGCCGAGCACGGCGACAACCTCACGATCGTCAAGCTCAACGTCGACGAGAACCCGCAGACGCCGGCGCAGTACCGCGTCACGGGCATCCCGACGATGAACGTCTACCAGAACGGCGAGGTCGTCAAGACCATCGTCGGCGCCAAGCCCAAGGCCGCTCTCCTGAAGGATCTCCAGGAGTTCACGGGCTGACACCAGCCCCCTGAGCGTCAGGGCCCGGCTCCCCTCGTGGGGGCCGGGCCCTAGTCTTGCCCGGTGAGCAGCACGCCGGTCCCCCAGGGGCGCTCGACCCGTCTGGACTCCTACGTCGACCGGTACGCCGCACGCACCCAGGGCATGACCGCCTCGGAGATCCGGGCACTCTTCTCGGTCGCGAGCCGTCCCGAGGTGGTCTCGCTGGCCGGGGGGATGCCCAACATCTCCGGGCTGCCGCTCGACGTCGTCAGCCAGAGCCTGGCCGACCTCGTCGCCGACCGGGGCACCGTCGCCATGCAGTACGCGTCGGCCCAGGGCGACCCGGTGCTGCGCGAGCAGATCACCGAGGTGATGCGCCTGGAGGGCATCAAGGCCCACCCCGACGACGTGTGCGTCACCGTGGGCAGCCAGCAGGCCGTCGACCTCGTCACCCGGATCTTCTGCGACCCCGGCGACGTCGTGCTCTGCGAGGCACCGAGCTACGTCGGGGCGCTCGGGGTGTTCCGCGCGTACCAGTGCGACGTCGTGCACGTCGCCATGGACGACGACGGGTTGGTGCCCGAGGCGCTGCGGCAGGCGATCGCGTCGGTGCAGGCCGCCGGCAAGCGGATCAAGTTCCTCTACACGATCCCGAACTTCCACAACCCCGCCGGCGTCTCGCTCGCGACGGAGCGCCGCGCGGAGATCCTCCAGATCTGCGCCCAGGCCGACCTCCTGGTGCTCGAGGACAACCCGTACGGGCTCCTGGGCTTCGCCGACGAGCCCTTCCGCGCCCTGCGGGCCGACGAGGCCGAGCGCGTGGTCTACCTCGGCTCGTTCTCCAAGACCTTCGCGCCCGGCTTCCGGGTCGGCTGGGTGCTCGCGCCGCACGCCGTCCGCGAGAAGCTGGTGCTGGCGCAGGAGTCGGCCACGCTGTGCCCGCCGACGTTCTCGCAGCTGGCCGTCTCGTCCTACCTGGCCGACCACGACTGGCAGGGCCAGGTGAAGGCGTTCCGCGAGATGTACCGCGAGCGCCGCGACGCGATGCTCGGTGCGCTGGAGGACCAGATGCCCGCCGGCACCACGTGGACGCGGCCCGAGGGCGGGTTCTACGTGTGGCTGACGCTGCCCGAGGGCATCGACGCCAAGGCCATGCTGCCGCGCGCCGTCACCGCGCGGGTCGCCTACGTCCCCGGCACCGCGTTCTACGCCGACGGCTTCGGGTCGTCGTGCATGCGGCTGTCGTACTGCTACCCCTCGCCCGCGCGCATCGTCGAGGGCGTCCGGCGGCTGTCCGGCGTGATCGACGCCGAGATGGACCTGCGCCGGACGTTCGGCGCGCCCGTGCCCCGGGTCGAGCGCGGGTACGACACCCCCCAGTCCGACCTGTCCTGACGCGGCCCGTCCGCACGCCCCGATCGGAGCACCCCATGGAGCCCACCCCCGGCCGCGTCGTCGTCCTCGCCGGCGGCCTGTCCCACGAGCGCGACGTGTCGCTGAAGTCCGGGCGCCGGGTCAGCGACGCGTTGCGCTCGGCGGGCCTCGAGGTCGAGGAGTCCGACCTCGACGCCCACCTCCTGGAGGGCCTGCGCGCCGACCCACCGTCGTGCGTGGTGCCGCTCGTGCACGGTGAGGCCGGCGAGGACGGGGCCGTCCGCGAGGTCCTGGAGATGCTCGGCGTCCCCTACGTCGGCTCCACCCCCGGTGCCTGCCGGCTCGCGTTCGACAAGCCCGTCGCCAAGCAGGTCGTGGCCGCCGCCGGCATCGCCACCCCGCGGTCGGTCGCGCTGCCCCACGAGATGTTCCGCGAGCTGGGCGCGTCCACCGTGATGGAGCTGCTCGTGGGCACCGTCGGTCTCCCCCTCGTGGTCAAGCCCGCGCGCGGCGGCTCGGCCCTCGGCGTGAGCGTCGTGCACGAGCCCGCCGAGCTGCCTGCGGCGATGGTGGCCTGCTTCGCCTACGGGTCGGTCGCGCTCGTCGAGCAGCTGGTGCGCGGCGACGAGGTCGCCGTCGGCGTCGTCGACACCGGTGACGGACCCGTGGCGCTGCCCGCGGTCGGCATCGCACCCCGCTCGGGCGTCTACGACTACGCCGCTCGCTACACCGCCGGCGAGACCGAGTTCCACACCCCCGCCCACCTGTCGCCCGCGACGGCGGCCGAGGTGGCCCGCGTCGCCGTCGCCGCCCACGAGGCCCTCGGGCTGCGGCACCTGTCGCGGTCCGACCTGATCGTCGACGCCGACGGCACGGTCTGGTTCCTCGAGGTCAACGTCGCGCCCGGCATGACCGAGACGTCGTCGGTGCCGCTCGCCATCGACGCCTCGGACTGGAACCTGGCCGGCCTGTGCGCCGCCCTGGTGACCCGGGCCAGCGGGTCGGCCTGACGCAGGCGCTTTGGCGTCTAGTCGTCAGAGTGATTTGTCGACATGACGACTAGTCGCTGAGCTATTTCCCGTCGTTCCGGGGATCCATCAGCGTGACGATGCGCTCGAGGTCGTCGATCGACGCGAACTCCACCGTGATCCGGCCCTTGGACCGACCGAGGTCGACCTTGACGCGGGTGTCGTAGCGGTCGGACAGGCGGCCAGCGAGGTCCGCCAGACGCGGCGCCGTCGGCCGGTTGGTGCGGCGTCGGACGGGCGCCTCCTGGTCGTCCTCGCCGACGGCGACGATCTCCTCGAGCGCTCGCACCGACAGGCCCTCGGCGACGACGCGGGCCGCGAGACGGTCCTGGCGGTCGGCGTCCTCGACGGCGACCAGGCTGCGCGCGTGGCCGGCCGACAGCACGCCGGCGGCGACGCGTCGCTGGACCGCCGGGGTGAGCCGCAGCAGGCGCAGCGTGTTGCTGATCTGGGGCCGGCTGCGGCCGATGCGCTGGGCCAGCTCGTCGTGGGTGCAGTCGAAGTCGTCGATCAGCTGGCGGTAGGCCGCAGCCTCCTCCAGCGGGTTCAGCTGCGAGCGGTGCAGGTTCTCCAGCAGCGCGTCGCGAAGCATGTCCTCGTCGGCGGTCTCGCGGACGATGGCCGGGATCGTGTCGAGGCCGGCCTCCTGGGTGGCGCGCCACCGTCGCTCGCCCATGATCAGCTCGTAGGCGCCCTCCCCCGCGGGGCGGACGACGACCGGCTGCAGCAGGCCGATCTCGCGGATCGAGTGCACCAGCTCGGCGAGGGCGTCCTCGTCGAACACCTCGCGCGGCTGGCGAGCGTTGGGCGTGATGGAGCCGACGGGCAGCTCGGCGAAGCGCGCGCCTGCGACGGTCGCGAGGTCGTCGCCGGGCGTCGCGGGGGACGCCGGCGCTGCGGGCGGCGGCGCGCCGATCCAGTCGCGGCCGACGTCGCCGGCCGTGGGCGAGGCGACGTCCGAGGGCGACGGGGTGGGTGCGGCCGACGGCGACTCCGCCGGCGCCTGGGGGATCAGCGCGCCGAGCCCACGGCCCAGTCCACGTCGTTGGCTCATCGGTCCTCCTGGGTCGGGCGGGTGCGGGGGGTGCTGCCGCTCTCGGCGATCTCGCGGGCTGCCTCGAGGTAGCACAGCGAACCGGGCGAGCTGGGGTCGTAGGTGAGCACGCTCTGCTGGTAGCTCGGCGCCTCGGAGATCCGCACCGAGCGGGGGATCGCCGTCCGCAGCACCTTGTCGCCGAAGTGGGTGCGCACCTCCTCGGCCACGCCGGCCGACAGCCGCGTGCGGGCATCGTGCATCGTCAGCAGGATCGTGGAGACGTCGAGGTCGCGGTTCAGGTGGTTCTTGACCAGGTCGACGTTGCGCAGCAGCTGGCCGAGGCCTTCCAGCGCGTAGTACTCGCACTGGATCGGGATCAGCATCTCGCGCCCGGCGACCAGCGCGTTGACGGTGAGCAGTCCCAGCGAGGGTGGGCAGTCGACGAAGACGTAGTCGATCCGCGCGCCCGCCTCCTCACGCTCGGCGAGGAAGGCCTCCAGGGACCGCTCGAGCCGTGACTCGCGCGCCACCAGCGACACCAGCTCGATCTCGGCCCCGGCGAGGTCGATCGACGCGGGCAGCACCTCGAGGCCGTCGATGTCGGGGCAGCCCACGACGAGGTCGTCCATCGGCGTGCCCTCGACCAGCGCCTCGTACACCCCCGGCGTGCCCTGGTTGTGCTCGATGCTCAACGCGGTCGAGGCGTTGCCCTGCGGGTCGAGGTCGATGACCAGCACGTGCTGACCGTGCATCGCCATGGCCGCAGCGACGTTGACGGTGGTCGTGGTCTTGCCGACCCCGCCCTTCTGGTTCGCGACGACGAACACCCGGGTGCGGTCGGGTCGCGGGAAGTCGGTCCCGCCGGCCACGCGGGCCTGGCGGTCGACGTGCTCGGCCACCTCGCGGGCGAGCGGCGTGTTGGCGTCCTCGAACATCACGTGGTCTGCGATCTCCTCCGCACTCGGGACGGACCGACGCAGCGGGCCGCCTGCGGTGCCGCGGACCGCCGAGGCGGCCGGGCTCCTGTGGTCGTGCTGGTTCATGCTCTCCTCGACCGGGAGTGCCGGTCCATCGTTTCACGTGGAACACCGTCGCCACCCGTGGTGGTTCCACGTGAAACAGGCGGTGCGATGACCACGAACGTCATGCTCTCACGTGGCCGGGACGACTCAGGGGGACGTCGGGGCGTCCAGGGACGATCCGTGCCGGGGCACCCGGACCACCGTCGCCGCCGGGTCGACGACACCGACACCGCAGCGCACGACGTCGGGTGCGCCGCCGCCGGCCGCCTCGACCTCGGCCAGGTCGCGATCGATCTCGGCCGGCGCCGACTCGCCCTTGAGGGCGGCGACGTGGCCGGACGGCGTGGTCAGCGGCAGGCACCAGCGCACCAGACGGGCCAGGGGAGCCAGAGCCCTGCTGACGACGACGTCGGCCGACACGGTGCCCACCGCGTCCTCGGCCCGGAGCCGGACCACCTGCACGCGGTCGGCGAGGTCGAGCTCGTCGACCACCTCGTCCAGGAAGGTCGCGCGACGCTTCAGTGGCTCGACGAGCACCAGGTGCAGGTCGGGCCGGGCCAGGGCGATCGGGATGCCGGGCAGGCCCGCGCCGCTGCCGACGTCGGCGACGGTGCCGCCGTGGGGCAGCACCTCGGCCATCACGGCGGAGTTCAGCAGGTGCCGGTCCCACAGGCGGCCGGTCTCACGCGGCCCGATCAGGCCACGCTCGACCCCGGCCCCGGCCAGCAGGTCGGCGTACCGCTCGGCCAGCGGGAGCGCAGAGCCGAACACCCCCGCGGCCGAGGCCGGCGGGGGTGTTCCACGTGAAACGTCGGCGTCGCTCACGTCGCGGGCAGCACGACCACGCAGCGACGCGGCTCGACACCCTCGGACTCGCTGTTCAGCCCGGCGTCGGCCACCGCGTCGTGGACCACCTTGCGCTCGAAGGGCGTCATGGGGGAGAGCTTGAGCGTCTCGCCGGACGCCTGCACCTCCGCGATGGCCTGCGTGGCGATGTCGACCAGCTCGGCGCGACGCTGCGCACGGAACCCCGCGACGTCCAGCATCAGCCGGCTGCGCTCGCCGGTCTCACGGAACACGGCCAGGCGGGTCAGCTCCTGCAGTGCCTCGAGCACGTCGCCGCCGGGGCCCACGAGCTCGTCCAGGTCGCCGCCGACGATCGAGACCGACGCGCGGTTGCCGTCGACGTCGAGGTCGATGTCGCCGTCGAGGTCCGCGATGTCGAGCAGCTCCTCGAGGAAGTCGGCGGCGACGTCGCCCTCGTTCTCCAGACGCTCACGACGGGAGGGCTGGCCCGGGGTATCGGCGCCCTCGGCCGAGGCGGCGGTGTCGGCCACGGCCTCGTCGGCCGCGCCCTGGGTCGAGGTGTCGTCGGTGGAGGTGGTCGTGTCGCTCGTGTCCTGCTCGGTGGTCATCCCCGCTCACTTCTTCTTGGCTCGTTGCTGGGCACCCGGGCGGGCGCCTCCGGCGTTCTTCTTGCGCTGGTTGCGCGTCTGCTTCTTGGGCTGCTGACGCAGCGCCTTGGCCTCCTCGGCCTGCTTCTCGGCCTCGGCCTGCGCCTTGGCCTTCTCGACCGGGTCCTCGGCGACGGTCTTGCCGCGCTTGGCGTCGCGCTCCTGCTTGGCCTTGAACGCGGGCGTGCCCGGGGCCGGGTTGTTGCGGATCACGTAGAACTGCTGGCCCATGGTCCAGGTGTTCGAGGTCGTCCAGTACAGCAGCACGCCGACCGGGAAGGCCACGCCGCCGATGGCGAAGACGAAGGGGAGCACGTAGAGCAGGAGCTTCTGCTGCTGGGCGTACTGACCGCTCATCGCCTCGGCCGGCATGTTCTTGGTCATCAGCTGGCGCTGGGTCATGAAGGTGGTGATGCACATCAGCACCACCAGCGTCGCGGTGATGATCTTGACGTTGATCGTCGAGTCACCGAGCTCGAAGACGCCACCGCCGCCGGAGAAGCGGTCACCGATCCGGACGCCCAGCAGCTGGGCCTCGGCGATCGAGACGGCCTGGGTGGTGGTGAGGAAGCCCTCGGCCTGCTGGCGGACGGCCGCGTGGTCGATCAGCCGGAACAGCGCGAAGAACACCGGCATCTGCAGCAGCAGCGGCAGGCAGGACGCGAACGGGTTGGTGCCCGCGTCCTTGAACAGCTTCATCTGCTCCTGGGCCATCCGCTCGCGGTCGTGGCCGTACTTCTTCTGCAGCTCCTTGATCTTGGGCTGCAGCAGCTGCATGTTGCGGCTGCTCTTGATCTGCTTGACGAACAGCGGGATCAGCAGGGCGCGGATGGTGACCGTGAGACCGATGATCGACAGCGCCCACGTCCAGCCCGAGTCCTCGGGCAGGCCGATGGTCGTGAAGATCCAGTGCCACGCGAGCATCACGGCCGACACCGCGTAGTACAGCGGCGTCATGATCCCGTGGCCCAGTGACGAGAGTGCGTCCAGCATCAGGCTCCTTGGTTCCCGGCGACCAGGGCCGCCTCGTTGGTGAGAAGTCGTGGTGCGGCGGGCGTCTCGCCCTGCTGCTCGAGGTAGCGACGCTCGGCGTCCGACCCGGGCACGTAGTCGACGCCGCCCTCGGCCCAGGGGTGGCAGCGGCCGACGCGGCGGGCCGCGAGCCAGCTGCCGCGGGCGGCCCCGTGGGTCTGGACGGCGTCGAGCGCGTAGGCCGAGCAGCTCGGGTGGTACCGGCAGACCTGGCCGTACAGCGGGCTGATCGCGTAGCGGTAGCCGCGCAGGGCCAGCACGAGCAGCGACCTCATCGGGCCGTGTCCTCGCGAGGGCGCTGCGCGCGTGCCAGGGCACCGTCGAGGTCGCGCGCCAGCTCGTCGAACGAGCGCGTCGCCGACGGCGGCAACGCGCGCACGACGAGGCGGGTGCCCATGGGCAGGGTGTCCAATCGGTCGGCGACCAGGTGGCGCAGGCGGCGCTTGACGCGGTTGCGCGTCACCGCCGGCCCCACGGACCGACCGGTGACCAAGCCCACCTCCCGCGAGGGTACGTCGGAGCCCCTGACGTCGACCACCGCCAGGTGGACGACCAGGCTCGACGTCCCGGCACGACGGCCACGACGACGGGTGGAGCCGAACTCACGCCCGTCGCGCATCCGCACGGCCGGGGGCAGCACGTGGGATCAGGCCGACAGCTTCGCGCGACCCTTGGTGCGGCGCGCGGCGAGGATGGCGCGGCCCGCACGGGTGCGCATGCGCAGCCGGAAGCCGTGCTTCTTGCTGCGACGGCGGTTGTTCGGCTGGAAGGTGCGCTTGCTCACGGGGAAGACTCCTGATCTGGTGGTCCACGGACGGTCTCGGACTCGATTCCACCGCCCGCCCGCCAACAGGCACGCCAGAGGCGGCCGGGCTGCGCGGGCATGCGGCAGGAGTCGAGTAGACCTCGACCGCACCACGGTACGGGGCGCCCGTCCGGCCGGTCAAACCGCACTACAACACGACCCGCCTCCGGTCCACCACCCACGCCGCCCGCGCGTCGGCCGAACGACCGTCCCGGGGCGTCCCGGGATTGTGGACAACCGATTGATGCGCCTGCGGGCGGCTGTTAGCGTCGGCCGGGTTCGGTGCGTTGTCCACAGGGATGCTCGTCATCGAGATCCCCGGTATCTCGGGCGAGGAACGACGGTCACCGGTGGTCGTGCGTTCATGCACAGCATGTGGAAAACAATGTGGACCGACGGTCCGCGCAGAGAGGGGACCGCGTGAGCGATCCGACGCAGGACGGCCGGGACGGCCACCACGACACCGACCCCGGGACGGACCCCGAGCTCGCACAGGCGTGGCTCGAGATCACCGAGACCCTGCCCGCCGGCTCGCGCGCCTGGGTGAGCACCGCCCGTCCGCTCACGCTCCACGGCAGCACCCTCATTGTCGCCGTGCCCAACGACTTCACCCGGGCCCAGCTCGAGACCCGGCTGCGCTCGCAGCTCGAGGACGCCTTCTCCGACCGGCTGAAGCGGTCGATCAACCTCGCGGTGACGATCGACGCGCACCTCGACCTCGACCTGCCGCGCGCCGACGCGGTTGACCGGCGCGACCTCGGCCACCGCACCGACGGCGGCGGGGAGTCCGGCCCGGCCCCGCTGCCCGCCCCGGACGCCGAGCGCGTCGGCGCACCCGGTGAGCGCCGCGACGGCGGCTACACCGAGCGCACGTTCGACGACAGCAGGCGACTCGACGACTTGTCGACAAATCGCTATGCCGACGGCAACGGCGGAGACTCGCAGCCCGGCGGCGGGCGACACATCGGCGACCCCGCCGTGTTCGGCAACGAGGCGAGCACCGCGTTCTCGCCGACGGCACCCCAGGGAGCCACCCGGCCGCCCAACAGCGTGGCCGACGCGCGCCTCAACCCGCGCTACCTGTTCGAGACGTTCGTCATCGGCTCGTCCAACCGCTTCGCGCACGCGGCGGCGGTCGCCGTCGCGGAAGCACCGGGCCGGGCCTACAACCCGCTGATGATCTACGGCGACTCCGGGCTGGGCAAGACGCACCTGCTGCACGCCATCGGCCACTACGTGCGCAGCCTCTACGCCGGCGCGCGGGTGCGGTACGTGAGCAGCGAGGAGTTCACCAACGACTTCATCAACGCGATCCGCGACGACCGCGCCGCCGGCTTCCAGCGTCGCTACCGCGAGGTCGACGTCCTGCTGATCGACGACATCCAGTTCCTGGAGGGGAAGATCCAGACGCAGGAGGAGTTCTTCCACACCTTCAACACGCTGCACAACGCCAACAAGCAGATCGTCATCACGTCCGACCGGCCGCCGCGCGGGTTCGAGCAGCTCGAGGACCGTCTGCGCAGCCGGTTCGAGTGGGGCCTGACCACCGACGTCCAGCCGCCCGACCTCGAGACGCGCATCGCGATCCTGCGCAAGAAGGCGACGCTCGAGAAGCTGACGGCGCCCGACGACGTGCTCAGCTTCATCGCGAGCAAGATCCAGACCAACATCCGCGAGCTGGAGGGCGCCCTCATCCGCGCCACCGCGTTCGCCAGCCTCAACCACCAGCCCGTCGACCTGCAGCTGGCCGAGATCGTCCTCAAGGACCTGCTGCCCGAGGGCGGCGAGCCCGAGATCACCGCGGCGATGATCATCGCGCAGACCTCGGCCTACTCCGAGTACTCCATCGACGACCTGTGCGGCACGAACCGCAGCCGCGGCCTGGTGCAGGCCCGGCAGATCGCCATGTACCTGTGCCGCGAGCTCACCGAGATGTCGCTGCCCAAGATCGGCCAGCAGTTCGGCGGACGCGACCACACCACCGTCATGCACGCCGAGCGCAAGATCCGCACGCTGATGGCCGAGCGTCGCAACGTGTTCAACCAGGTCACCGAGCTCACCAACCGGATCAAGCAGCAGGCCCGTCAGGGCCGCTGACACCGGACCCTGTGGTTCCCCAGCTGGGGACGGACGTGTGCACAAACCCCGGTCACCCTGTCCACGACCGACGTGCGGCGGTGAACGGTCGGTGGACGGCCGTCGTCCGTCCACGGACGCACGGGGTACGTCCCGGCGACATCCACACGCTGTCCACCGCTGGGGACAGCCGCTGACCTGCACCGACGGCCTCCGTCCCCAGGATCCACAGCACCTACGGACACTCCTAGAACAGTTGACGGGAAGGCTGAACGACAAGACCTCGACCGCCCGACCTGGGGATATCGGCCCACGCCGGCTCTGAGTAGGGTGGCCCCCGACACCCGCGACGACGCGGGCCCTGTCGTTTCAGGCACCCCCGGGAGGCACCGCGCCGTGAAGTTCCGCATCGAACGCGACACCCTGGCCGACGCCGTCGCCTGGACCGCGCGCAGCCTGCCCACGCGTCCCAGCGTCCCGGTGCTCGCGGGCCTGCTCGTGGAGGCCGACGCCGACGGCCTGCGCCTGTCGGGGTTCGACTACGAGACCTCCGCCCGCGCCACCCTCGAGGCCGAGATCGCCGACGAGGGCCGCGCCCTGGTGTCGGGTCGCCTGCTCGCCGACATCTGCAAGAGCCTGCCCAGCAAGCCGGTCGACATCACCCTCGACGGCGCCAAGGTGTCGGTCGTGTGCGGCGGTGCCCGGTTCAGCCTGCAGACGATGCCCGTCGAGGAGTACCCGCAGCTGCCCGGCATGCCCGGCGCGTCGGGCACGGTGTCGTCCGGCGTGTTCGCCACCGCGGTGAACCAGGCCGTGGCCGCGGCCGGTCGCGACGACATGCTCCCGCTGCTCACCGGCGTCCGGCTCGAGATCGACGGCTCGTCGATCTCCCTGATGGCCACCGACCGCTTCCGCGCCAGCCTGCGCGACGTGCAGTGGTACCCCGAGGCCGGCGAGGCGTCCGCCAACGCGCTGGTGCCCGCACGCGTGCTGTCTGAGACGGCCAAGTCGTTCGCCGCGAGCTCGGACGTCACTATCGCCATCGGCACCCCCGAGCACGGCGACGGCATCATCGGCTTCGAGGGTCAGGTCGCCGGGGGCACGCGCCGCACCACCACGCGGCTGCTCGAGGGCGAGTTCCCCCGCGTCCGCCAGCTGTTCCAGGCCGAGTCGCAGACCACGGCCTACGTGCAGACGCAGGACCTGATCGACTCCGTGCGTCGCGTCAGCCTGGTCGCCGAGCGCAACACGCCCGTCCGGCTGAGCTTCAGCGCCGGCCAGCTGCTGCTTGAGGCCGGCAGCGGCGACGAGGCGCAGGCGTCCGAGACCATCGAGGCGACGGTCGACGGCGACGACATCTCGATCGGCTTCAACCCCCAGTACCTGCTCGAGGGCCTGACGGTGATGGGCGAGCCCGTCGTCCACCTGGCCTTCACGCAGCACACCCGCCCGGCCGCGCTCGCCGGCGTCAGCGAGATCGGTGCCGACCCCGACCTCGCGTTCCGCTACCTGATCATGCCGGTCCGCCTCCAGGGCTGACCTGCCGATCACCCCCACTCCGGCCCGCGGGCCCCACCGAAGGAGACGCACATGCACCTCGGACTGATCGGCCTGGGCAAGATGGGCGGCAACATGCGCGAGCGTCTGCGCGCGGGCGGCGTCGAGGTCACGGGCTACGACCGCAACCCCGACGTCACCGACGTGGAGTCGCTCGAGGCGCTCGTCGAGGCGCTGCCCTCGCCCAAGGTGGTCTGGGTGATGGTGCCCGCCGGCGAGATCACGCGCACCACCGTCGAGGCGCTCGGCGAGCTGCTCGGCGAGGGCGACGTCGTCGTCGACGGCGGCAACTCCCGCTGGACCGACGACGAGCGCCACCACGCCGAGCTGTCCGAGAAGGGCATCGGCTTCGTCGACTGCGGCGTCTCCGGAGGCGTCTGGGGCCTGGAGAACGGCTACGCGCTGATGGCCGGCGGCAGCGCCGACGACATCGCCAAGGTGCAGCCCGCGTTCGACGCTCTGCGTCCCCCGGGCGACTCGGGATTCGTGCACGCCGGGCGCGTGGGCGCCGGCCACTTCTCCAAGATGGTCCACAACGGCATCGAGTACGCGATGATGCAGGCCTACGCCGAGGGCTTCGAGCTGCTCGAGAAGGCCGAGCTCGTCGACAACGTCACCGCGGTCTTCGACTCCTGGCGCGAGGGCACCGTCGTCCGCTCCTGGCTGCTCGACCTGCTCGTCGTCGCCATGGAGGACGACCCGGGCCTGTCGCAGATCGCCGGCTGGGCCGACGACTCCGGCGAGGGCCGCTGGACCGTCGAGGCCGCGATCGACCACGCCGTCCCGATGCACGCCATCGCCGCCTCGCTGTTCGCCCGCTTCTCCTCGCGCCAAGACGAGTCGCCGGCGATGAAGGCGGTCGCCGCGATGCGCCAGCAGTTCGGCGGCCACGCGGTCAAGGCGGGCGTGCCGCCCAAGCAGTCCCAGGAGTAGGGCGCGCGTGCACGTCACGCACCTGTCGCTGGCGGACTTCCGCTCCTACGAGATGGTCGAGCTCGAGCTCGGCCCCGGTGCCACCTGCTTCGTGGGCGCCAACGGCCAGGGCAAGACCAACCTCGTCGAGGCGATCGACTACCTGGCCACGCTCGGCTCGCACCGGGTGGCGTCCGACCAGCCGCTGGTGCGCGCCGGCGCCGAGCGCGCCGTGGTGCGCGCACGCGTGGAGCGCGACGAGCGGTCGGCGCTGCTCGAGGTCGAGATCGTGCCGGGCAAGGCGAACCGCGCACGGGTCAACCGGTCCGCCCTGCCGCGGGCGCGCGACGTCCTGGGCTGGCTGCGGTCGGTGGTGTTCTCGCCCGAGGACCTCGCGCTCGTCAAGGGCGACCCGTCGGACCGGCGTCGGTTCCTCGACGCGCTGCTGGTGCTGCGCAACCCGCGCTTCGCCGGCGTCAAGGCCGACTACGACCGCATCCTGCGCCAGCGCAACACCCTGCTCAAGACGGCCGGTCGCGCCCGTCGCTCCGACACCGAGGGTGCCCTGGCCACGCTCGACGTCTGGGACGAGCACCTGACGCGCACCGGGGCCGAGCTGCTGTCGGCACGTCTCGAGCTGGTGGCGTCGATCTCCCCGTACGTCGCCTCGGCGTACCTGGACGTGGCGACGTCCGCCTCGCCCGGACGCACCGCCGCGACCTGCACGTACAAGTCGTCGATCGAGCTGCCACCGGAGTCACCGGACCGCGAGGCGCTGCGCGTGGCGCTGGTCGAGGCGGTGCGCGCGCGTCGCTCCGACGAGCTCGACCGCGGCGTCAGCCTGGTGGGCCCGCACCGCGACGACCTCGTCCTGACGGTCGGCGACCTCCCCGCCAAGGGCTACGCCAGCCACGGCGAGTCGTGGTCGTTCGCGCTCGCGCTGCGCCTGGCGTCGTACGACCTGCTCCACGACGACGGCGACGACCCCGTGCTCGTCCTCGACGACGTCTTCGCCGAGCTCGACCGCGACCGCCGCACCCACCTGGCCGCCCGCGTCGCCGGCGCCGAGCAGGTCCTCGTCACCGCGGCCGTCGCCGAGGACGTCCCGGCAGGCCTGTCGGGCGTGCGCTTCCACGTGCACGAGGGGACGGTGGAACGTGCCTGACGAGCCCGACGCCGACCGTCCCGCGGCCGACGACGCCCCCTCGCCGCCCGCGGCCGAGGAGGAGCACCGCACCGACGGCCTCGACCTCGCCCGCAGCATCGCCCGCGCCTACGGGGACCCGACCAACAAGCGCCCGGCCGCCCGTAAGTCGCCGGCCCCCAGGCGACGACGGCGCGTCGACCCGTCCGCGTCCGGCTCCCACCCCGACGACCGCGACCCCCAGCTGCTCGACTCGACGATGGCGCGCCTGGTCGCCGAGCACGGCTGGGCCAAGGACGTCCGCGTGCACGCGTTGTTCGCGCGGTGGGACCAGATCGTCGGCGCCGAGATCGCCCAGCACTGCAAGCCCCAGCACCTCAACGACGGCGAGCTCGTCGTCCAGGCCGACTCCACCGCCTGGGCCACCCAGATGAGCCTGCTCGCGTCCACCGTCGTCCGGCGCCTGAACGACCAGCTCGGCGACGGCTCGGTCACCCGCATCAAGGTCCAGGGCCCCCAGGCCCCCTCGTGGAAGCGTGGCTCACGCCGCGTCAAGGGCCGCGGGCCCCGCGACACCTACGGCTAGACCCGCCGTCCGCCGATCCGCGCGCACCGGTCCGCCGATCGGCGCCTACCCGTCCGGCGATCCGTGCGGACGTGGTCGCAGGGACCGACGGACCGACAGCCGTGGATCGGCGGATCGCGGTCAGGCGGCGTGCACGGACGCGAGCCGCGCGAACCACGCGACGACGACCGAGCACGCGAGGCCGACGACGCCGAGCACGACGGCGGCGTCGCCGAAGCCGGTCCAGCCGCCCAGCGGGCGCACGCCGAGGACGACCAGGACCGCGCCGGCGACCAGCGTGCCGAGGAGCGAGACGGTCGAGACGGCGACGCCGTCGCGCGAGAAGCCGGCGCGGCGACGCACCGTGAGGGCGACGACCGCCGCCGACCCCCAGGCCAGGCTGACGGCCAGCGCCGCGAGCACGTCGCTCGGACGGTGCCAGCCGGCGACGATCGTGGACGCGCCGGTGAACGTCACGGCGCCCGTGCCGAGCCCGGCGACGGCGAGCCGCAGCGAGCGGGGTGCGACGAGCAGGGCGGCCAGCACGATCGAGGTGACCACGGTGGTGTGGCCGCTCGGCAGGCTGTTCAGCGTGAGGTTGCCGAAGTCGGGCCGGTCGAGCACGTAGTTCTTCAGCGCCTGGGTGGTGACGTTCGCGCCGGCGACGACGGTGACGGCGGCGCCCGCGGCGGCGTAGCGGTGGCGCACGAGGGCCAGGCCCACGCAGACCAGCAGCGCGAGCGCTGTCGTCCCGATCGAGATGTATCCGAGCACGCTCAGCAGCTGGCCGACGGCGTCCTCGCGCGCGTAGACCGACTCCATCGCGCTCTGGTCGAGCTCCTGGCCCGACCGGGTGGTGAGGGCCTCCTGCGCCACCACGCCGAGGGCGACGACCGCGGCCAGGACGGTCGCGACGGCCCACGCGAGCACCGCCCACCCTCCGTGCGACCGCGGCTCCGGGCT
>NZ_JBMGQR010000045.1:0-35086 GCF_049059935.1 Solicola agrisoli
GCGGGGCCCGGACGTGCCGCGTCACCGTCACTCCCACTCGGCTCGAGGTCGTGGACGACGGCGTCGGCGCCGGCCACCACGCCGAGGCGGGGCACGGCCTGGACGGGCTGCGTCAACGGGCCCGGCTGGCCGGCGCGCGGGTGTCCACCGGACCCGGCGACGACGGCACCGGATTCCGACTCAGCCTGGAGGTCACGCCGTGAGCGACCACCCGATCCGCGTCCTGCTCGCCGACGACCAGGGTCTCGTCCGGGGGGCGCTGGCCGCGCTGCTCGACCTCGAGCCCGACATCAGCGTCGTGGCCGAGGTCGGTCGCGGCGACGAGGTGGTGACCGCGGCGACGTCGTCGGAGCCGGACGTGGCTCTGCTCGACGTCGAGATGCCCGGCCTGGACGGCGTCGCCGCGACCCGCGAGCTGCTCGCCGCACGCCCGGGGTGTCGCGTCCTCGTGGTCACCACGTTCGGGCGCCCGGGCTACCTCCGCCAGGCGATGGCCGCCGGCGCGAGCGGGTTCGTCGTCAAGGACACCCCCGCCCGCCAGCTCGCCGACGCGGTGCGACGCGTGCACCAGGGGCTGCGGGTCGTCGACCCCGCGCTCGCGGCCGACTCGCTCTCGCAGGGCGAGACGCCCCTGACGGCGCGCGAGACCGACGTGCTGTCGGCCGCCCGCGACGGCGGCACCGTCGCCGACGTCGCCCGCGCGCTCAGCCTGTCCGAGGGCACCGTGCGCAACCACCTGTCGTCCGCGATCGGCAAGACCGGGGCCCGCACCCGCGCCGAGGCCGTCCGCATCGCCGACCTCAACGGCTGGCTCCTCGGCCGCTGAGCCCGTCGCACGGGCTAGGGTGCGGGGCATGGACGCGGTGGTGCAGCAGGTGGTGGCGTTCCTCGCCGCGCACCTGTGGCTGCTCGACGCCGACCCGCGCCTGGCGGGCACGGCCGCGGCCGCGCTGGCCGTCGTCGCGCTGCTCGGCTGCGCCCGGATCGCCTCCACCCCGGTGACGACGCGCGTCGCACCGCCCTACGCCTCGGCCCGGAGCACCGCGCCCGGCGAGGTGGCGCCGGTCGCCCAGAGCGACCCCGACACCGACGCGCGCCCACGTCCCCGCGCCCCGGGACACCCCGTCCCGGCCGCCGCCTGACGTCGCGCACCCGCGCACGCCCTCCCGAGCCCACCCGCCGGCCGTCGACTTCCGGCTCAGTCACTCGTGCACGCTCGCAACAGGTAGCTGAGGCGGAAGTCGACGACCCAGGGTGAGGACTCCGGCGGCCGGACGAGCCACGTCCCACGTCCGCGCCACCTCCTGGAGCACCCATGTCACCGTTCGACCTGCCTCCCGTCGCCGCCCTCCTGCGTCACGCCGGCGACCTCGTCCTGTCCCTCGCGGACGCGCTCGCGCCGCTCGTCGGCGCCGACCACGCTGCGGCTGCGGCCGTCGTCACCCTGACGGCGCTCGTGCGCCTCCTCCTCGTGCCGCTCGGCGTCGCCCAGGTGCGCGCGGACCTCGGACGACGGCGGATCGCGCCGCTCGTCGCGGACCTGCGACGCCGGTACCGCGACAGGCCGGAGGTGCTCCGCGCCAGGCTGCTCGAGCTGTACGACCGCGAGGGCGCCTCGCCGCTCGCGGGCTGTCTGCCGGTGCTCGCCCAGGCACCCGTCCTCGCCATGGTCTACGGCGTGTTCACCCAGGCCCGGCTCGCCGGGCTGCCGAACCTGCTGCTCGACCAGGCCCTCGTCGGCGTCGGGCTGGGGTCCTCGCTGGTCAGGGTGGTCGCCGCCGGTGCGCTCACCCCGCCCGGGGCCACGGTGTTCGCCGCCCTGCTGCTGGTGGTCGCGGTGGCAGGCGTCGTCCTGGCCCGTTCGACCGCACCGGTCGAGGGCGTCGAGCCCGTGCCCGGGGCGGGGGGCCTGCGGTACCTCGCGCCGGTGCTGTCGGTGGGGTTCGCCTGCTTCGTCCCGCTGGCCGCGGCCCTGTACCTCGCGACGTCGGCCGCGTGGACGTGCACCGAGCGGCTGGTCGTCCGTCGCGTGCTCCTCGCGAGGGGCTGAGGCGGTGCGCGACAATGGGGGCATGACGCTGCCCACCACGCTCCGCCTGGGCGACCTCGAGGTCAGCCCGCCGGTCGTGCTCGCGCCGATGGCGGGAGTGACGAACGCGGCCTTCCGCGAGCTCTGCGCCGAGCAGGGCGCGGGCCTGTACGTCTGCGAGATGATCACCTCCCGCGGGCTCGTCGAGGGCGACCGCGTCAGCCTCTCGATGCTGACGTTCGCCGAGTCCGAGGCGATCCGCTCGGTGCAGCTGTACGGCGTCGACCCGACGTACGTCGGCAAGGCCGTGGAGATCCTCTGCGGCGACCACGGCGTCGACCACGTCGACCTGAACTTCGGCTGCCCGGTGCCCAAGGTGACGCGCAAGGGCGGGGGAGCGGCGCTGCCGTGGAAGGCGGGGCTGCTCGCCGAGATCCTCACCGCGGCGGTCTCGGCCGCCACGCCCTACGGCGTGCCGGTGACGATGAAGACCCGCAAGGGCATCGACGAGGACCACCTCACCTACCTCGACGCCGGCCGCCTCGCGCAGGAGACCGGCTGCGCCGCGATCGCCCTGCACGGGCGCACCGCCGTCCAGCACTACTCGGGCACCGCCGACTGGGACTCGATCGCCACGCTCGTCGAGGCCGTCGACATCCCGGTGCTCGGCAACGGCGACGTCTGGGAGGCCGCCGACGCGGTGCGCATGGTCGAGCAGACGGGTGCCGCGGGCGTCGTCGTCGGACGCGGGTGCCTCGGCCGTCCCTGGCTGTTCCGCGACCTCGCCGCCGCGTTCGCGGGCGAGCAGGTGCTCGAGCTGCCCACGCTCGGCGAGGTCCGGGCGGTGATGCGCCGCCACGCCGAGCTGCTGGTCGAGCACATGCGCGACGAGCGCCGCGGCTGCGTCGAGTTCCGCAAGCACGTGGCCTGGTACCTCAAGGGCTTCGCCGCCGGCGGCCAGCTGCGCGACCAGCTCGGGCACGTCGACGACCTCGCGTCGCTCGACGTCCTGCTCGAGCGTCTCGACCCCGACGAGCCCTACCCGGTGTCCGAGCTGGGCAGCCCGCGAGGCCGTCAGGGCAGCCCGAAGAAGGTCGTCGTCCCGGACGGCTGGCTCGACCACCGCCGGCACGACTCGGCGCTGGACCCGCTAGCCGAGGACGCGGTGTCCGGCGGCTGAGCCGTCGTCGGACGCCCGCGCGGCGCGGGCCGCGTCGAGCTGCCGCATCCCGACCTGGCGCGCACGCGCCGCGTCGAGGTTGCGGCCGCGCGCGTTCACCGGGCCGTCGGGGGTGTGCACCTCGAGGTCGGCCAGGCCGAGGCGGCGCTGCAGCGGGCCCTGGCTGATCGCGACCGACTGGGTCTTGGCGTGCGGCACGACATCCATCCGGTGGGTGACCCAGCCCGTGGTGGTCACGAAGGCGCGCTCGTCGGCGCCGACGGCCCGGCGACGCCAGCCGATCGGCGCGAACCACCGCGAGCGGCGCGGCACCTGCTCGACGGGGATCGAGTCGGCGTCGACGCCGGGCAGCACCTCGGCGACGACGGCGCGGGCCAGCCCTGGCGAGCCGATGGGGAGCAGCGTCGACGGGTTCTCGTCGTCGTTGCTCTCGCCGGCGGCGCCGGCGACGTCAACCTGCAGCCGGCGCCAGCCCCAGCGCCGCCACAGGATCGGCTGCTCGACGGCCACGCCCTGCACGCGTCCGACCGGGACGGTCTGGCTGACCCGGCCGAGCAGCCCGCGCTCGATGCGCAGCCCGCGGGGCCCGCGCGTGAGGCGGAAGCCCCACTGCGCGACGACGCGGCCCGCGACGATCCGGAACACGTTGCCCGCGAACGGCAGCAGGAGCGGGACCACGAGGAAGAACGAGCCGGTGACGCCGACGACCGCCAGCACCACCAGGGTGCCGACGGCGCCGACGATCAGGTCCATCGACAGCAGGGTGCCGACGACGAGGTGGCCGGGTTCGACCTGGGCGACCAGGCGGCCGGGGTCGTCGAGCGCGGCCGGCGCCGGACGCACCTCGCCGTCGGCCACCGGGTGCTCCGGACCGGCCGGGTCGTCGCCGACGGCGTGCGCGCGCTCGACGAGGACGCCGCGCAGGCGGTAGGCGTCGGCCTTGGACAGGTACTGCAGGGCGACGCGGGAGCCGTCGCCGCCGGCGAGCTCGACGCGCAGCTCGGCGAGCCCGAGGACCCGGGCGCCGAGGGGCTGGGCGACGTCGACGGACTGGATGCGCTCGTACGGCGCGCGCCGCGAGGTGCGGGTGAGCAGGCCGGAGTCGACGCGCAGCTCGCGGCCGTCGATCACGTAGCGCGTGGTGACCCAGCGGACGAACCCGAAGACACCGCCCGCGACGAGCCCGAGGACGATGACGACGGCCGCGCGGCGGACGTCGAGCTCCTCGGCGAGCTGCTGGACCGACCCGACGCCCGCGGCGAGCACGAACAGCCAGACCCGGACGAACGCGCTGGCCGGGTGGGTGCGCGACCCGCGGACCTCCGCGGGCTCGAGCTCCTGGGCGTCCACCTGGGACAGGTCGGGCTCGGACGGCGCGGCGTCGGGCTGGTCGCCCCGGCCCTCAGAGCCCGGCGCCACGGGACTCGCCGAGCTCGGTGAGGCGGTTGCGCAGCCGGTTGGCCTCCTCGGCGGGCAGGCCGGGGATCGTGGCGGTCGTGCCGCTGCTCGCGGTGTGCAGCGTGACGGTCGCGATGCCGAAGGCGCGCTCGATCGGGCCGGCCTTGACGTCGACGAACTGCATGCGCCCGTAGGGGACGGCGACCAGGCGCCGCCAGGCGACGCCGCCGGTGACGAAGAGGTCGTCCTCGTTCTCGGCGTACCCCCACGACGCCTGGTGGCGCGCGGCCCAGAGCCAGACCCAGACCGCGAGCCCGAGGGTGACGACGGCGACGAGCGTCGTCAGCCACACCCAGCCGAGGAGGACCTGCAGCAGCACCGCCGCCACCGCCCCCACCGCGACGAGCGGCCCGACGGTGACGATGCGCTGGACCGTGCGCAGGGAGGTGGAGACCCGGTTCCAGTGCTCGACCGGCGGCGCGAAGACGTCACTCACCCGACCGACCCTAGGACACCCCGGTGTCGTCCCCGGTCCTCGACGTGCCCGCGCCCGCGGTGGCCTGCTCGGGAGGCGTCTCGGCGGCGATGTCCTCGTCGTCCTCGCGGCCGGGGGTCTTGAGGTTCCACCAGCGGATGACGACGCGGAACAGCACGTAGTAGACGATCGCGTACCCCACGCCGACGACGAGCAGCAGGAGCGGCTTGGTCGCGATGTTGAAGTTGATCAGGTAGTCGATCAGCCCGGCGGAGAACCCGAACCCGTCCTTGATGCCCAGGGCGTTGACCAGGGCGATCGAGGTGCCGGTGAGCAGCGCGTGGATGACGTACAGCGGGAACGCGACGAACATGAACGAGAACTCGAGCGGCTCGGTGACGCCGGTGATGAAGCTGGTGAGGGCGGCGCTGATCATGATGCCGCCGACGACCTTCTTCTGCGACGGCTTGGCCTCGTGCCAGATCGCGATCGCGGCGGCGGGCAGGGCGAACATCATGATCGGGAAGAAGCCGGTCATGAAGGCGCCCGCGGTCGGGTCGCCGGCGAGGAAGCGCGGGATGTCGCCGTTGACGACGCCGTTGGCCCCCTCGTAGGAGCCGAACAGGAACCAGGGCCCGGAGTTCAGCACGTGGTGCAGGCCGAGCGGGATGAGCAGGCGGTTCAGCGTGCCGTAGACGAACCCGCCCACGACGCTGTTGCCGGCGATCCAGTCCGACACGTTCGTCAGGCCCGCGGAGAACGCCGGGTAGACCAGGCTCATCAGCACCGAGATGACGATGGCGGCGATCGCGGTGACCATCGGCACGAAGCGTCGTCCGCCGAAGAACGCCAGGTACGACGGCAGCTTGATCCGGTAGAACCGCTGCCACAGCAGTCCCGCGGTGACGCCCATGACGATGCCGCCGAGCACGTCGTACCCCTTGGCCACGGCGGCGGCGTTCTCGTCGTCCACCGTCATCACCAGGGGGATCGTCGCGTCGAAGACGCCCTTGAAGACCAGGTAGCCGGCGACGGCGGCCAGCGCCGTCGAGCCGTCGGCCTTCTTGGCGATGCCGATGGCCACGCCGACCGCGAACAGCAGCGCCAGGTTGCCCAGCAGCGCGTTGCCCGCGGCGCCGATGACCGTGGCGACCGAGGTCCAGCCGAGACCGTCGGCACCGAGCATGTCGGGGCTGCCGAGCCGGGCGAGGAGCGCGGCGACGGGCAGCGACGCGATCGGCAGCATCAGGCTGCGGCCGAACTTCTGCACCTGGGCGAGCCCGGGCACACCGCGCTTCTGGCGCGTGGTCGTGGTGGCGGTCATGAGCGGCCTTCCTCTGTGGGGTGGGGGGAGGGAGCGGTGCTGGGCCCGAGGGACATCTGGATCTGGTAGCGGTCGCCGCGGTAGGCACTGGTGGTGTGCTCGACGACGTCGCCGCCGGCGGTGCCGACGCGTTCGAAGACCAGGACGCTGGCGGGTCGGCGGACGTCGAGCAGCGTCGCCAGCGCGCGTCCGCACAGCTCGGACCACGCGGTCTGCGTCGCGCCGTCGACGGTCACGCCGTAGCGGGCCGACAGCACGGAGTACAGGGACCCGGTGAGGTCCTCGGCGTCGAGGCCGGGGAACCGGTCGACGGGGTACCAGCTCACCTCGTGCGCCATCGGCTCGTCGTCGGCGAGGCGCAGGCGCTCGACGCGCCACGCGGTGGCGTCCTCGGCGAGACGCAGCGCCGCGGCCACGTCGGCGGGTGGCACGAGCGCGCCGACCTGGAGCACCTGCGTGGTGGGTCGGTGCCCGCGTCGGCGCATGTCCTGCGTGAACGACGCGAGGTGCAGCTGGCTCTCCACGCGCGGACGGGTCACGACGGTGCCCTTGCCGTGCACGCGCTGCAGCCGGCCGTCGCCCACGAGCGAGCCGATCGCCGAGCGGACGGTGGCCCGGCTGACGCCGTGCGTGGCCATCAGGTCGCGCTCGGAGGCGATCAGGTCGCCGGGGGAGAGCCCGCCGTCGATCTGCTCGAGCAGGATGGTGCGGAGCTGCGCGTGCTTGGGCACGCCGGAGTCCTTCAGCACGGTGCTCCCACCCCTTCGCGGACGCTCGACGGCCGCCGAGGCAACTGGTACGGTCCAGTACGAACCAGCGCAGCATCCTCCGGCCTCGTCGGCCGTGTCAACCCCCGGGAGCCCAGTCGTGTCCTCGCCGAAGCGGACCCTGATCGCCGCCGCCGACGTGATCGGCGTGGCCCGCGGCACCCGTGGGCCGGGCTGGGTCGAGGTCACCGACGGTCGCGTCACCGCGTCGGGGCACGGCGCGTCGCCGGCCGAGCCCGACCTCGTGCTCGACGACGGCCACCTCGTGCCCGGGCTGGTCGACGCCCAGCTGAACGGGGCGTTCGGCACCGACTTCGCCGACGCGACGCCCGACGACTTCGCCCGGGTCGCCCACGGCCTGACGGCGACCGGCGTCACCGCCGTCGTGCCCACCTTCATCACCGCCGAGATCGACGAGCTGGCCGGCCTCGTCGCGGGCTACGGAGGTGTCCGCGCGTCGGCCCCCGAGGCCGGCGCACGGCTGCTGCCCTGCCACGTCGAGGGCCCGTTCCTGTCGCCACGACGCCGCGGCGCGCACCGCGAGCACCTGCTCGTCGACCCCACGCCCCGGCTCGTCGACACCCTGCTCGACGCGTCCCCGGGCGACCTCGGCTACGTCACCCTCGCACCGGAGCGCGACGGCGGCATCGACGCCGTCCGCCGCATCGCCACGGCCGGCGTCGGGGTGGCGGTCGGCCACAGCGACGCCTCCGACGACGTCGTGCGTGCCGCCGCGGACGCCGGCGCCACGCTCGTCACGCACCTGTTCAACGCCCAGCGCCCGCTGCACCACCGCGACCCGGGCGTGGTGGGCGCCGGGCTGGCCGACCCCCGTCTCACGCTCGGGCTGATCGTCGACCTGCACCACGTCGAGCCCACGGCCGTCCGGCTGACGTTCGCCGCCGCCGCGGGGCGCGTCATGCTCGTCACCGACGCCGTCTCGGCGCTCGGCATGCCGCCGGGCACCTACGAGCTCGGCGGCGAGAAGCTGACGATCGCCGACGGACACCCGCCCCTGCGCGCCGACGGCACCATCGCGGGCTCGGCCGTCCGCCTCGACGAGGCCGTCGCGCACGCCGTCGCCTGCGGCATCGACCTGACGACCGCGGTCGAGGCCGCCACGCGGGTGCCGGCCGACGCCCTCGGCCGCCCCGACCTCGGCCGGCTCGTCCCGGGTGCGGCCGCCGACCTCGTCTGGCTCGACGACGACCTGCGCTGCCGCGCCACCTGGGTCGCCGGACGCCCCGCCTGGACCGACCCCGCCCGCCCCCTCGACCCCGAGCAGGTGCCCGCATGACCACCCAGATGGCCACCGAGGTGGCCGAGCAGCCCAACGTCCTCCGCTCCACCCTCGACGCCCTGCTGCCCCTGCGGGACGAGGTGGGTGCGCTGCTCCGCGAGCGTCGCCGCGTGATGCTGGTGGCGCGCGGGTCCAGCGACAACGCCGCCCTGTACGGGCGCTACCTGCTCGAGACCCATGCCGGCGTCCCGTGCGCGATGGCGGCGCCGAGCGTCGCCACCCACTACGACGCCCACCTCGACCTGTCCGACACCGTCGTCGTCAGCGTGTCGCAGTCCGGCGAGACCGCCGAGATCGTCCAGACCCAGGCCTGGGCCGCACGGTGCGGCGCGGCCACCGTCGCCGTCACCAACGGGGCCGACTCCGCCCTCGCGCGCGAGGCGGGCCTGGCGCTGGTGACCACCGCCGGCCGCGAGCTCGCCGTGCCGGCCACCAAGACCTACCTCGCGCAGGTGGCGGCGATGGCCCTCGTGGGCACCGCCGCCGGCCCCGCCGACCCGGCCCTCGACGACGCGCTGCTGGGTGCCGCCGGCGTCGTCGCCGGTCTCCTGGCGGCACGGGACGGCGTCGACGACGCGGTCGAGCTGCTCGCCCGTCCGCGCCAGCAGATCGTCACCGGACGCGGGCTGCTGATGGGCACCGCGCTCGAGACCGCGCTCAAGCTCGAGGAGACGTGCCTGCAGCCGGTGCGCGGCTACTCCTACGCCGACCTGCGCCACGGTCCGATCTCGGTGGTCGACGACGACGTCACCGCCCTGGTGGTCGCGGCGCCGGACGGACCGCTGCGCACGGCGATGACCGAGCTGGCCGGCGACCTCCGCGGCCGCGGCGCCACGGTCGTCGGTGTGGGCGGTGACGACGCCTTCCGCGCCGCGTGCGACCTGTGGCTGCCCGGGGGCGACCTGACCGAGCGGCTCGCGCCGCTGGCGTCGATCGTCCCGCTGCAGCTCGTCGTCGAGCAGCTCGCCCGTACGCTCGGTCTCGACCCCGACGCCCCGCGCGGGCTGTCCAAGGTCACCCGCACCGACGCCCCCTGAACCCCGTCAGTCCCCGCCAGTTCCGCCTGAGGAGAGCCCATGAGCCAGGCCCAGCAGATCGTCGACGGCCTCGGAGGCCTGTCGAACATCGTCGAGATCGAGCCGTGCATCACGCGGCTGCGCACCGAGGTCGAGGACGGCTCGCTCGTCGACGAGCGCGCGCTCAAGGCCGCCGGCGCGTACGGCGTGATGATCTCCGGCACCGTCGTGCAGGTGGTCGTCGGCCCGGACGCCGACACGATCGCCAGCGACATCGAGGACCTGCGGTGACCGACGTCCTCGCACCCGTCGCCGGGGCCGTGCAGGCGCTCGCCGACGTCCCCGACCCGGTGTTCGCCGGCGAGATCGTCGGCTCGGGCGTCGCGGTCGCCCCGAGCGCCGACGGGCCGGTCGAGGCCGTCTCGCCGGTCGACGGCACGGTCGTCAAGCTGCACCCGCACGCCTACGTCGTGGTCGCGGCCGACGGCACGGGGGTCCTGGTGCACCTCGGCATCGACACCGTGCAGCTCGGCGGCGAGGGCTTCGAGCTGCTCGCCGCGGAGGGGCAGACGGTGACCGCCGGCCAGCCCGTCGTCCGGTGGGACCCCGCCGCGATCGCCGCCGGCGGACGCTCGGCCGTGGTGCCCGTCGTGCTGATGGACTCCCCGCCCGGCACCGTGGTGGCCGGGTCGGTCGGCAGCGACGTGGACGCCGGCGCGGTGCTGTTCAGCCTCTGACGCGCTCCAGCGTCAGGTCGAGCTCCTCCATCGCGGCCAGCGCGTGCTCGGACGAGCCCGCGTCGGCCACCAGGACGTCGACGTCGCCCAGCGTGCCGAAGCGCCAGAACCCGACGGCGCCGACGGCGGCGGCGTCGGCCATCACGACCAGCCGGCGGGCCGAGGCGAGCACCGCGCTCGCGACCGCCCCGTCGCGTCCGTCCTCCAGGGTCAGGCCGCCCTCGACGTCGACCCCGCTGGGCGCGAGGAACGCGACGTCGACGTTGATCCGGTCGAGCTCGTCGAGCGTCCACTGGCCGTGCTGGGCGAAGTCCGAGCCGACCGTGCCGCCGAGGTTGTGCACGACGAGGTCCTCGCGGCGTGACAGGAGCACGGCGACCTCGACCGACGTGGTGGCCAGCCGCAGCCCGTCCCACCGGCGCTTGTCCTCCACGACCGCCGAGGCGAGCGCGAGGCAGTGCTGGCCCTGGCCGATCAGGGCCGAGCCGCGGGCCGGCATGAACCTCACCGCAGCCGCACCGAGCGAGGTCGACGCCGCGTCGGCGACGGGGCGTGCGGGTCGCTCGAGCGGGCTGACCGGCACCGCCCCGCCGTGGGCGCGCTGCAGGGCGCCGCGTCCCTCGAGGAGCCGCAGGTCGCGGCGCACCGTCTCGACCGCGACGTCCAGGCGGGTGGCGAGGTCGGTGGCCTCGACCCGCCCCTCCGAGCCGAGGTAGCCCACGATCGCGTCGTGCCGCTCCCTGGCGCTCAGGCGCACCTGCTCGGTCTCCCGCGAGGGCTCGATCACGTCGGTCATGGTGCCAGCAGCGCCACGGACGCGGAGGCGTTCGGACGGATCTGGAGCTTGCGCCCGGTTCCCTTCCGGAACAGCTCGAGGGCCTCGGCGTAGTCGTCGAGGCAGAACGCGTGCGAGATCATCGGGGTCGCCCTGATGGCGCCGGCCGAGAACATCTCGACGGCCCGCGCGTAGGACGCCAGGACGGCCATCGACCCGACGATGGTCACCTCGTCGTTGTAGACGCGGAAGGGCGAGAAGCTCGCGCGGGCGTCGACCGACGCCACGCCGAACTGCTGGTAGGTGCCGCCGCGTCGCACCCGTCGCAGGCCGTCCTCGATCGCGGCCGGCACGCCGGTGCAGTCGATGACCACGTCCCAGCCTCCCGGGCGGCGCGCCTGGTCGGCGTGGGTGACGACGTCGTCGAGGCCGACCTCGCGGGCGACCTGCAGGCGGCTCTCGTTCGGGTCGACCACCGTGACGCTCGCGGCGCCCTGCAGCGGCGCGAGCTGTCCCATCATCAGGCCCATGGTCCCCGCCCCGTAGACGAGGTAGTGCTCGCCGAGACGGCGGGGGAGCAGGTCGAACCCGTGGATGGCGCACGACAGCGGCTCGATCATCGCGGCCTCGGCGAGGTCCACGTGGTCGGCGAGGTGGTGCACGTTGGCGACCGGCGCCCGCACCAGCTCGGCGCTGCCGCCGTCGGTGCGGGCCACGCCCATGCCGTTCCAGTTCTCGCACAGGTTGCCCCGCCCGACGCCGCAGTACGCGCACTCGCCGCACGTCAGCGTCGGGTCGACCGACACCCGGTCGCCGGCCGCGAAGCCGGTGACGTCGGACCCGACCGAGTCCACCACCCCGGACATCTCGTGCCCCGGGGTGAGGGGGAAGACGGTCGGCTCGAACTCGCCGTCGAACACGTGCACGTCGGTGCCGCAGATGCCGACCGCCTCCACCCGGACCACGACGTCGCGCGGTCCGGGCTCGGGGTCGGGCACCTCGGCGACGCGCAGCTCGCCCGGCCCGTCGAAGACGATCGCTCGCACGCCCGCTCCTCTACTTGATCGCGCCCATGGCCAGGCCACGGACGAGGCGCTTCTGGGCGATCCAGCCCGCGATGACGACCGGCAGGACCGCGAGCGTCGAGGCCGCGCACAGCGCGGCCAGGAACTGTCCGCGACCGTCGACCACGCTGCCGAGGAACGGCGGGGTGGTGCGGGCCAGCGTCGAGGTGAGCAGGTTGGCCAGGAAGTACTCGTTCCAGGCGAAGATGAACGTGATCAGCGCCGCCGCGGCCGCACCGGGGGAGACCATCGGCAGCGACACCCGCACGAGCTCGCGGAAGTAGCCGGCGCCGTCGATCTGCGCGGCCTCCACCACCTCGCGGGGGATCTCGGCGAAGAACGAGCGCATCATCCAGATCGCGATCGGCAGGTTGATGCCGACGTACAGGAACGCCAGGGCGTTGATGTTGTCGAGCAGCCCGGCCTTCTGCAGCACGATGTAGACCGGGATGATCGACGCCGCGACGGGCATGAACCGCGTCGAGATGAAGAAGAAGAGCATGTCGGACCAGCGCGTGATGGGACGCACCGACAGCCCGTAGGCCGCGGGGATCGCGAGCAGCATCACGACGACGGTGGACCCGACGGCCGCGATGGTGGAGTTGATCAGGTACGCGCCCATGCCGCGCCCGAGGATGTCGCGGTAGCGGTCCAGGCTCAGGTCGGTGACGAACTGCGGCGGGAACGTGGCCGCGGCGCCCTCGGACTTGAAGGACGTGAAGACCATCCAGGCGACGGGGAAGAAGAACACCACGACGACGAGCCAGGTGAGGACCGTGATCAGCGTGGAGCTCGCCCGCCTGCCCAGGCGCATCGGCGTGGGACGGGTGGGGGTGGCGGTGGTCATGACCGGCTGCCCTCCTCGGTGAGGAACTTGAAGACGCTGCGCAGTGCGAGCGTCGCGACGATGATCGTGAGGATCACGGTGACCACGCCGTAGGCGGCGGCCTCACCGACCTCGAGGCCGATGAACGCCCGCTCGTAGAGCAGGTAGGACAGCGTCTTGGTGCCGCCGGTGCCGCGCGTCATGATCGCGACCGGGTCGAAGACCTGGATCATCATGATGGTGCCGAGCACGGTGGCCAGGATCAGGTACTGCTTGAGGTGCGGCAGCGTCATGGCGGTGAAGATGCGCCACCCGCCGGCGCCGTCCACCGAGGCCGCCTCGAGGATCTCGCCGCTCTGCGACTGCAGCCCGGCGAGCAGGATCAGCATCATGAACGGCGTGTACTGCCAGGTGAGCACCGCGATGATCGTGACGATCGGGAAGTCGGTGTTCCAGGCGACCGCGGGGATGCCCACCAGGTCGAGCGCCCAGTTGACCATGCCGACGTTGGCGTCGAGCATCGTCCACTTCCAGATCAGCGCGGCCGCGGCCGGCATCACCAGGAACGGGGTGATGAGCAGCGTGCGGGCGAACGCCTGACCGACGAACTTGCGGTCGAGCAGCGTCGCCAGGCCGAGCCCGAGGATCAGCGACAGCAGCACCGACCCGCCCACGATGATGATCGTGGAGATCATCGCCGGGATGAACGTGCCGCCGGTGAAGACGGTGACGTAGTTGTCGAAGCCCGCGAAGGAGCGGTCGTCGGGTCGCTGCAAGTTCCAGTCCTGGAACGAGTAGTAGATCGTCACCAGGAACGGGACCTGGGTGACGAGCACCGAGACGACGAACGCCGGCAGCAGGAGCTTGCGGCCAAACCTGCGCTCGCGTGCGCTGGCGCTGTTGGCCTTGAGGGCCTCGCGTGGCGAGGAGGGGGTGGGCGGGGTGTCGTCGGCGTCGGCCGACGGGTCCACCGCGGTGGTCTGTGCCATGGGTGATCTCCGTACTACCGGGGCGGGCCCCCGGCGGGGCGGGCGAAGGGCCCGCCCCGCCGGGGGACTCGGCTACTTCTGCGCGTCGCCGGCCTTCTGGGCGATGGCCTGGCTCTCCTTGAGCGCGTCGTCCAGGCTCGAGCGTCCCGCGAGGACGTCGGCCATCTTCTGCGAGACCTGGTTGCCCACGTCCTGGAACTCCGGGATCGACACGTACTGGATGCCGACCCACTGCTGCGGCTGCGTCCCCGGCTGCTTGGGGTCCACGCCCTCCATGATCGTCTTGGTGATCGGGGCGAACGCGGCGGCGGCCTTCTCGTACTCGGGCAGCTCGTACGTCGACAGGCGCGAGCCCGGGGGCACGCGGGACCAGCCGAGGTCCTCGCCGACGGTCTTGATGTACTCCTTCGACGTCGCCCACTTGACGAACGTCCAGGCGGCGTCCTGGTTCTTCGAGGTCTTGGGGACCGCGAGGTTCCACGACCAGAGCCAGCCGGCATCCTTGGTCTCCTTGACGGGGGCCTTCACGTAGCCGACCTTGCCGGCGACCTTGGAGTTCGCGGTGTCCTCGACCGAGCCGGCGGCCGACGTCGCGTCGTACCACATGGCCGCGTTGCCCTGGCTGAACAGGTTGAGGCACTCGGTGAAGCCGAACGAGACGGGGTCCTTCTCGCCGGCGGACTTGATCAGGTCGGTGTAGAACTTCATCGCCTCGGTGAAGCCGGCGCCGTCGACCTGGGCGTTCCAGTCCTGGTCGTACCACTGGCCGCCGAAGGTGTTGACGACGGTGGTGGCGGGCGCGAACATCTCGCCCCAGCCGGGCTTGCCGCGCAGGCAGATGCCGGTCTGGTTCTTCGACGGGTCGTTCAGCTGCTTGGCGTACTGCGCGACCTGGTCCCAGGTGGGCTGCTCGGGCATGGTGATGCCGGCGGCCTCGAACAGGTCCTTGCGGTACATCAGGAACGACGACTCGCCGTAGAACGGGACGGCGAACAGCTTGTCGCCCGAGCCGAGGATGGGACGGATCGAGGGGAAGAGGTCGTCGACGTCGTAGTCGGCGTCCTCGTTGGCCTTCGGGCCGAGGTCAGTGAGCCAGCCGTTCTCGGCCCAGATCGGCACCTCGTAGGCGCCGACGGTGGCGATGTCGTACTGGCCGCCGGACGTCGCGACGTCCTTGGTGACGGCGTCGCGCAGGTCGTTCTCCTCCATCTGGATGAAGTTAACCTTGATGTCCGGGTTCTCCTTCTCGAACTCACCCTTGAGGGACTCCATGTCCTTCATCTGCGGGTTGTTCACGGTGGCGAGGGTCAGGGTGGTCTCGCCACTCCCGCCGCCGCTGCCTCCGGCGCCGGCGCACGCGGCGAGCATGCTCGCCGAGGCCACGGCGGCGATGGCGGCCGCGAGGCGTCGCCTGGTCAATCTGGTCGTCATGAGTCCTCCGGGTGTGCGTCCGAGTCTCCGTCGCGCCCGTTTGGCTGTCGACGATGCCCGTTCATGTGTGCAGCCGGACCGTAACCCACAGAGGCGGTCGAACGTAAGAGGAGCCTGAGATCTACCCCACACGAACGGGCTCGAACATGCCCGTTCGCGTGTAGTGTCGCCGCTGCCATGTACCCGCAGGAACGCCAGCGCACCATCCTCGCCCTCGCCCACGAGCGCGGCGACGCGGTCGGCGCGGCCGAGATCAGCGAGCTGCTCGGCGTGACGACCGAGACCGTGCGTCGCGACCTCGAGGTGCTCGAGCGGCAGGGCGCGATCAGCCGCGTGCGCGGGGGAGCGGTGCTGACGCCGTCGCTCCCGTTCGAGCTCGCGCTCGCGGAGCGGCAGCGGGCCTACGCCGCCGAGAAGCACGCGATCGCGCAGGCGGTGGTGGCCGAGCTGCCGCGCGACGGCGTCGTCGTCCTCGACTCGGGGTCGCTGACGTTCGTCGTGGCCACGATGATGCCCACCGACCGCCGCCTGATCGTCGTCACCAACAACCTGCCCGCGGCCCGCGTCATGGCGCCGATGCCGAACCTCGAGGTTCTCGTCCTGCCCGGACGCGTGCGCGGGGTGACCAGCGCGGTCGTCGACACCGCGGTGGTCGAGCGGCTCGCGTCGCTGCACGTCGACCTCGCGATCGTCGGCACCAACGCCGTCAGCATCGAGCACGGCCTGACGACCACCGTGCCCGAGGAGGCCGCCACCAAGGGCGCGATGGTGCGCTGCGCGCGTCGGCGTCTCGTCCCGGTGGTGTCCGAGCGGTTCGGGCGCACTTCCTTCTGCCACTTCGCCGACCTCAGGGAGATCGACGTGGTCGTCACCGACGACGGTCTGGCGCCCGACGTCGCCGAGGCGTTCACCGCGGCCGGGCCCGATCTGGTCCGCGCACCCGTCCACCCCCCTCAGGAGCGACCATGACCAGCACCCCCGACGTCGCCGGCCGCCGTCGCGTCCGCGTCCAGGCACCCGGCGAGATCGAGGTCGTGGACGAGGCGCTGCCCGACCTCGCACCCGACGAGGCGCTCGTCGCGACGAGCGTCGTCGGGCTCTGCGGGTCCGACACGCACGCCGCCCACGGCCGCCACCCCTTCGTCGCGCTGCCGTACTACCCCGGCCACGAGGTGGTCGGCGTGGTCGAGGCGCTCGGCGACGCCGCCGAGGCCGTCGAGGGCGTGGCCGTCGGCTCCCGGGTCACGGTCGAGCCGACGCTGCCCTGCGGCACGTGCAAGTCGTGCACCACCGGGCGCGAGAACATCTGCGAGAACCTCCAGTTCTTCGGCTGCGGGTTCCGCGAGGGAGGCATGGCCGACCGCTTCACGGTGCGCGCGTCGCGCCTGCGCCCGATCCCCGACGACCTCGACGACCTGCAGGCGGTGCTCGTCGAGCCGCTCTCGACGCCCGTGCACGCCGTCCGGCTCGCCGGCGACGTGACGGGGCGGTCGGTCGTCGTGCTCGGCGCCGGCACCATCGGCCTGCTGGTGGGCGCGGCCGCCCGTCACCGCGGAGCGCGAACGGTGGTGATGACCGACGTGCGCGAGGACAAGCGCGAGCGCGCGCTGCGCCTCGGCGCCGACCACGTGGTCGACGCGGCGGCCGACGACGTCGTCGAGCAGGTGCGCTCGGTGCTCGGCGAGAGCGCGGACGTCGTCTTCGACTGCGTCGCCGTGCAGCCCACCGTCGAGGCCGCGATCGCGATGGCGCTCAAGGGCGGCACGGTCGTCGTCGTGGGCGTGCCCACCGGCGACGTGCGGGTGCCGCTGGCGATCGTGCAGGACCAGCAGGTCCGCATCCAGGGCGCGGCCACCTACCTGCGCGAGGACTACGAGGAGTCGATGGAGATCCTGCGCGCGGGCAGCGTCCGCACCGACGACATGATCACCTCGCGCCTCCCGCTCGCCGACGCCGCCGAGGCCTTCGTCACCGCCTCGGCCGGCGACCAGGTCAAGGTCGTCCTCGTCCCCTGATCGGACGAGGGGGGCCGCACGCCACCGGCCGGACATTTGACCGTCATGACGGGCGGGTGGGACGATGAGAGACGCCGCACGGCCCTGCTCGTCGCGCTCTCCCGCGCGCGTGGCACCCGGCCCCTCGGGCGGCGGACCACCCGCACCTGTGAACCCCTCCGGAGGACATCCATGGCCAAGGCTCTCCTGGGCTATGTCGCCGCGGACAACCCGCACCTGACCCGCGAGCTCGCCGTCCTGCGGCGCCGCGTGGTCGACCTCGAGACCGAGGTCCTGCGCCTGAAGTCCGAGAACGACGCGCTGCACGGCTCGCTCACCGCCGACCTCAGCACGGCCGACCTGCTCGAGCCCGCCGCGGGCTGACGCCCGCGACACCCGCGCGGCACCCCGCCCCAATCACCTCGGGGCTGGCCCCGACGCCCTAGGCTGGCGTCGGCTTCTTCCCCGATGCCCCGTCGGACGACTCCGGCATCGCCGACGCACGCGTCGTCGACGTCCCCTCCGACCACCCGGGAGCCCGCGTTGTACCTCAAGAGCCTGACGCTCCGAGGGTTCAAGTCCTTCGCCTCCTCGACGACCCTGTCGCTCGAGCCGGGCATCACCTGCGTGGTGGGCCCCAACGGCTCGGGCAAGTCCAACGTCGTCGACGCCCTCGCCTGGGTGATGGGCGAGCAGGGCGCCAAGTCGCTGCGCGGCGGCAAGATGGAGGACGTCATCTTCGCCGGCACGTCCGGGCGTCCGCCGCTCGGCCGCGCCGAGGTGGTCCTGACCATCGACAACTCCGACGGCGCGCTGCCGATCGAGTACGCCGAGGTCACGATCACCCGCACGATGTTCCGCAACGGCGGCTCGGAGTACCAGATCAACGGCTCGTCGTGCCGGCTGCTGGACGTCCAGGAGCTCCTCAGCGACTCCGGCATCGGGCGCGAGATGCACGTCATCGTCGGCCAGGGACAGCTCGACGGCGTCCTGCGCGCGACGCCGGAGGACCGCCGCGGGTTCGTCGAGGAGGCCGCCGGCGTCCTCAAGCACCGCAAGCGCAAGGAGAAGGCACTCCGCAAGCTCGAGGCCACGCAGGGCAACGTGCAGCGCCTCGCCGACCTGCTCAGCGAGATCCGCCGCCAGCTCAAGCCGCTCGGTCGCCAGGCCGAGGTCGCGCGCCGGGCCGCCGTCGTCCAGGCCGACGTCCGCGACGCCCGCGCGCGCCTGCTCGCCGACGACCTCGTCACCGCCACCACCACGCTCCAGACCGAGCTCGCCGACGAGAACGCGCTGCGCCAGCGTCGTGCGGCCGCCGAGGGTGCCGTCGCGCACGCCCGCCAGGAGGAGGCGCAGCACGAGGACGCGCTGCGCGAGTCCGCGCCGCAGCTCTCGGCCGCGCAGGAGACCTGGTACCAGCTGTCCGGCCTGCGCGAGCGGTTCCGCGGCACGTCCGGGCTCGCCGCCGAGCGGGTGCGCCTGGCCGCGACGCAGGCCGACGACGAGCGCACCGGACGCGACCCCGAGCAGCTCGAGGCCGACGCCGAGCGCATGGCCGAGCAGGAGGCCGCGATCGCCGCCGAGGTCGAGCAGGCGCGCGGAGGCCTCGAGGCCCAGGTCGCCGAGCGTCAGGCGGCGGAGTCGGCGTACTCCGCCGAGGAGGCCCGCGTCGCGAGCCTGGTGCGCGCCGCCGCCGACCGTCGCGAGGGCCTGGCCCGCCTCAACGGCAAGGTCGGTGCACTGCGCAGCCGCGCCCGCGCCGCCGAGGACGAGATCGGCCGCCTCACCGACGCGCGCGACGCCGCCGAGGTGCGCGCCGAGAAGGCGCGCCACGACTTCACCGCGCTCGAGACGCAGGTGGCCAGCCTCGACGCGGGCGAGAGCGGCCTCGACGCCGAGCACGAGGTGGCCGAGGACGCCCTCGCCGCGGCGCGCGAGCGTCTGGCGAAGGTCACCGAGGAGTCCCGGGTGGCCGACCGCGAGCGCGCGGCGCTCGTCGCGCGCAAGGAGGCCCTCGAGATGGGGCTGTCGCGCAAGGACGGCGCGGGTGCGCTGCTCGCCGCCGACGAGCAGCTGAGCGGTCTGCTCGGCTCGGTGGCCGCGCTGCTCACCGTCCGCGAGGGCCACGAGGCGGCCGTCGCCGCCGCGCTCGGGTCGGCCGCCGACGCCGTCGCCGTCGAGGACGCGTCCACCGCGGTCGAGGCCATGCACCGGCTCAAGGAGGACGACCTCGGCCGCGCCGGCATCCTGCTCGGCGGCGGACCCGACGACGAGCCCGCCTGGCCGTCGCTCCCGGCCTCGGCGTCGTGGGCGGTCGACTCGGTCGAGGTGCCCGCCCCGCTGCGGCCGGCCGTGCGCCGCCTGCTCGTGCGCGTGGCCGTCGTCGACGACCTCGCCTCCGCCCGCTCGCTGGTCTCCTCGCTGCCCGACGTCGTGGCCGTCACTCGCGACGGCGACCTGTTCGGCGCGCACTACGCGTCGGGCGGCTCGTCTTCGGTGCCGAGCCTGCTCGAGGTGCAGGCGGCGGTCGACCGCGCCACCGAGGAGCTCGACGAGGCCACCCGGCTCGTCGAGCGGCTCTCGTTCGACCTCGCCCGGGTCACGCAGGAGCAGCAGGACGCCCAGCAGGCCGTCGACGCCACGCTGGCCCGCCTGCACGAGTCCGACGCCGCGATGTCAGCCGTCGCCGAGAACCTCGGCCAGCTGGGCTCCACGGCCCGCGCCGCGTCGGGGGAGGCCGAGCGGCTGAGCCGGTCGATCGTCGACGCCGAGACCTCGCGCGACGCCGACCTGGCCGGCCTGGCCGAGCTCGAGGACCGGCTGAGCCAGGCCGAGGACGCGCCCGAGGAGGACCCCGACACGTCCGACCTCGAACGACTCGCCGACGAGGCCAAGGCCGGTCGTCAGGCCGAGACCGAGGCCCGCCTGGCGCTGCGCACCGCCGAGGAGCGGGCACGGGCGCTGTCGGGCCGCGCCGACTCGCTGCGTCGCGCGGCCCGCGAGGAGCGCGCCGCGCGCGAGCAGGCGCGTCGCCGGCGCGAGCGCCGTCGTCGCGAGGCCGAGGCCGCCAAGGCCGTCGCCGCCGCCGGCGAGGTCGTGCTGCGGCACCTCGACCGCTCGGTCGAGCTGGCCGGCGTCCGCCGCCGCGAGATCGAGGAGTCGCGCACCGGCGACGAGAAGCAGCTGGCCGAGGTGCGCGAGCGCCTGCGCGGGCTCGCGTCCGAGCTCGACCGCCTGACCGACTCGGTGCACCGCGACGAGATGGCGCGCACCGAGCAGCGGCTGCGCATCGAGGCCCTGCAGCAGCGCGCCATCGACGAGCTGGGCGTGGAGCACGAGTCGCTCGTCGCCGAGTACGGCCCCGAGGTGCCCGTCCCCGTCGAGCGTCCCGAGGGCCTGGCCGACGACGTGCCCGACCCCGACCCGGTCCCGTACGACCGCGAGCAGCAGACCAAGCGGCTGCGCGCGGCCGAGCGGGCCATCGCCGCGCTGGGCAAGGTGAACCCGCTGGCCCTGGAGGAGTTCGACGCCATGGAGGAGCGGCACCGCTTCCTCAGCGAGCAGCTCGAGGACCTCCGCAAAACCCGCCGCGACCTGCTCGAGATCGTCGACGAGGTCGACCGTCGCGTCGAGCAGGTCTTCACCGACGCCTGGACCGACGTCGAGCGCGAGTTCCAGCACGTGTTCTCCCGGCTGTTCCCCGGCGGCGAGGGACGTCTGGTCCTCACCGACCCGTCCGACATGCTCACCACCGGCATCGATGTCGAGGCCCGTCCTCCGGGCAAGAAGGTCAAGCGGCTGTCGCTGCTGTCGGGCGGCGAGCGGTCGCTGGTGGCCGTCGCGTTCCTGGTGGCGCTGTTCAAGGCGCGGCCGAGCCCCTTCTACATCCTCGACGAGGTCGAGGCCGCCCTCGACGACGTCAACCTCGGGCGTCTGCTCGAGATCTACGAGGAGCTGCGCGAGAACTCCCAGCTCATCGTCATCACGCACCAGAAGCGCACGATGGAGGTCGCCGACGCCCTCTACGGCGTGTCGATGCGCGGCGACGGCGTGTCGGCGGTCATCAGCCAGCGGATGCGCGAGGCCGAGCCGGCATGAGCCACGACGAGGCACTGCCGCGCCGCGAGGACTTCGGCGTGCTGCGCCGGATCACCACGCGGTGGGCCGACGAGGACGTCTACGGTCACGTCAACAACGTCACCTACTACTCCTACTTCGACACCGCGGTGAACGGGTACCTGATCGAGACCAGCGGCGTCGACACGCGCACCCTTGACGCCGTGGGCGTGGTGGCCGAGACCAGCTGCCGCTTTCTGCGCCAGCTGCGGTTCCCGGCCGACGTCGAGGTCGGGCTCGTGGTCGAGCGCCTCGGCACGTCGAGCATCACCTACCGGATCGGGCTGTTCCAGGGCGAGGCACCCGAGCCGGCCGCGCTCGGCCGGTTCGTGCACGTGTACGTGTCCGGCCAGGGCGACGAACGGGCCACGACGCCCGTGCCCGACCCCGTCCGCCGGGCCGTCGAGCCCCTCGTCCGCTGACGTGACGCACGCGACGCCGCGCCGTGCTCTCCAGGGCGTGCGCGACGTGACGAACATGACAGAATCGGACACGGAACGCACGCGGTCAGGGCCGCGTCGGACCGCAGTCAGGCTTCACCGCTACACCGATCGCCTCCGGGGGAATTCGTCGTGCTCGTCATCGTCCTGATCATGGTGCTGATCGTCGCCGCAGCCGTGCTGCTCGCGGCCGTCACCGCATTCCCGCAGCGAGGACGCGACGTGCCCAACGCGCCGCGCGTGAGCCAGGTGCTCACCAAGGTCAACGAGCAGCTCGACATCACCACGCCGAACCGTGGCGGCGTCGCCGTCGAGGACCGTCCGCGCGACGACGCCTGAGCGCCCCACCCACGGCAGATGTGCCGAAGCACGGTAGATCTCCCGTGCGCCGGACCAAACACCACGTTCACGTGGTAATTGGTCGAAGCGGCGGCCGACGGCCTCAGGCCAGGCGCTGCCAGGCCGAGGCGATCCACGGCACGGCGAGGAACAGCGTCGGGGCCACGAGCACCACGGCCGACGCCGCGTAGGCGGCGACCGCCGACACCAGGCGGCCGGCCCTGACCTCGTCGGGGTCGTCGCCGAGGCGTTCGAGGCGCACCTGGACGGCCGAGCCGGCGCCCAGAGCGCCCTGCGGGGTGGCGGCTCCCGTCCCCAGGGTCACCAGCGCCCGTGCCAGGGGCACGGCACCGCAGCGACGGCGGGCGCGGTCGTCGGCGAGCAGCTCGACGAGCACCTCGCTGTGGTGCAGGGCGGCGTCGCCGCGCGGACCCCGCGGGAACGCCCGGTGCAACGCGGTGAACCCCTCCAGGACGAGGTCGTGCCGCGCGCGGACGTGGGCCCGCTCGTGCTCGAGCACCGCGTCGACCTCGGCGGCGTCGAGGCGGTCCAGGGTGCCCGCGGACACCACCACGCGGGTCGCGCCCACCCCGGGCAGGCAGTAGGCCATCGGCAGCTCGTCGGCCAGGATCCGCAGCGACGGCTCGTCGTCGTCCACGCGGGCGAGCAGGTCGACCAGGTCGCGATGGCGGCGGCGGCGGGCGCGGACGTCGCGGCCGACCGTGACGATCGACCACGCCAGACGCCCGCCCACCAGGACCGTGAGCGCCAGCACCGCGACGTGCACCGCGATGCGCAGCACCGACGGGTCCTGCGGCGTCACCAGCCACAGCGCCGTCGACAGACCGGCGCCGAGCACGGCGAGCACGGCGGCCAGCGCGAGCGACTGCCACAGCACGATGCCGGCGCGGGGCGCCCGGTAGGGCCAGCGTGCCCGCGCCAGGAGCGCCGGCACGGGGTGCGCCAGCAGCAGCCCGATGACGCCGAGCAGGACCGGGGTCATGACCCGGCGGTGTCGTCCGTGGAGCGGGCCACGACGCGGGCGAGCGCGGCCTGCAGGGCGGCGGCCTCGTCGGGGCTCACCTGCTCGGCGAAGCGGACGAGCGCCGACGCGCGGTCGTCGCCGGCGCCGGCGAGCGCCTCGCGCATGAGCTCGGCGGTGAGCTGCTCGCGGTCGTGCGCGGGGGAGTAGGCGAAGGCCCGCCCCTCGCGCTCGCGCGTGACCAGCTGCTTGCCGTCGAGGCGGTCGAGCACCGTCATCACCGTCGTGTACGCCAGCCCGCGGTCGCCGAGCGCGTCCATCACGGCGCGGACGGTGCGCGGGCCGTCGGCGTCCCACAGGACGTCCATCACCGCGCGCTCGAGGTCTCCCAGGCGTGCCACGACCCCAGCGTACCTCGTCTACGACGTGACGTAGTACTCCCTTGACAGTACGACGCGGCGTCGTACTACAGTCGGTAGTAGGACAACGACGTCCACGACGGGAAGGTCGGCCATGGAGGCACTCGAGCTCGCACGGTGGCAGTTCGGGATCACCACCGTCTACCACTTCTTCTTCGTGCCGGTGACGATCGGCCTGTCGGCGCTCGTCGCGGTGCTGCAGACGATCTGGTGGCGCACCGGGGACGACCGGTACCTGCGGCTGACCAAGTTCTTCGGGACGCTGTTCCTGGTCAACTTCGCGCTCGGCATCGTCACCGGCATCGTCCAGGAGTTCCAGTTCGGGATGAACTGGAGCGACTACTCGCGCTTCGTCGGTGACGTCTTCGGCGCGCCGCTCGCGATCGAGGGCCTGCTCGCGTTCTTCCTGGAGTCGACCTTCCTCGGCCTGTGGATCTTCGGCTGGGACCGGCTGCCCAGGGGCGTGCACCTCGCGTGCATCTGGATCGCCTCGCTCGGCACCATGTTCTCGGCCTACTTCATCCTCGCGGCGAACTCGTTCATGCAGAACCCCGTCGGCTTCACCTACAACGCCGACCGCGAGCGCGCCGAGCTCACCGACTTCGTGGCGGTGATGACCAACGAGGTCGTGCTCGTGACGCTGCCGCACACGTTGTTCGCGGCGTTCATGGTGGGCGGCGCGTTCATGGCCGCGGTGTCGCTGTGGCACCTGCTCAAGCGCCCCGGCACCGACGAGAGCGCCTTCCGCTCGTCCCTGCGGATCGGTGCGGTGACGGTGCTGGTGGCCGGGCTCGGCGTGATGGTGTCGGGCGACCTGCAGGGCAAGGTGATGACCGACGTCCAGCCGATGAAGATGGCCGCGGCCGAGGGCCTGTACGAGACCGAGGCGCCGGCCGCGTTCTCCCTGCTGACGATCGGCACGCTCGACGGCAGCGAGGAGGTCTACTCGGTCAAGGTGCCGCGGCTGCTGTCGTTCCTCGGCACCGGCAGCCTCGACGGCGAGGTGCGCGGCATCGACGACCTGCAGGCCGAGTACGAGCAGCGGTTCGGCCCCGGCGACTACGCCCCCAACGTCCCCGTCGCCTACTGGACGTTCCGGCTGATGATCACCGCCGGCGGGCTCGCGATGGCGGCCGCGGTCTGGGCGCTGTGGGCCACCCGGCGCGGACGGACGCCCCGGGGCCGCCTGCTGCTCGCGACGACGATCGCCCTGCCGCTGCTGCCTCTCGCGGCCAACGTGTTCGGCTGGATCTTCACCGAGATGGGACGCCAGCCGTGGCTCGTCTTCGGCCTGCTGCCCACGGCGTCCGGGGTCTCGCCGGGCACCACGGCCGGTGAGGTGATCGGCTCGATGGCCGCCTTCACCGCGCTGTACACGGTGCTGGCCGTCGTCGAGGTCAAGCTCCTGCTGCGGGTCGTGCGCGGCGGGCTGCCCGACCTCGACCCGCCGCCCGACCCCGACGACGTCGACGACGACGCGCCGCTCACCCTCGCCCACTGACGCCGGAGGATCCCCATGGAGCTCACCACCGCCTGGTTCTGCGCGATCGCGTTCTTCTGGCTCGGGTACCTGGTGCTCGAGGGCTTCGACTTCGGCGTGGGCGTGCTCTCGCCGCTGCTCGCCGACGACGTCGACCAGCGCGGTGAGGTGCTCGAGACCATCGGCCCGGTCTGGGACGGCAACGAGGTCTGGCTGATCGTCGCCGCCGGGGCGACGTTCGCGGCGTTCCCCGAGTGGTACGCGACGATGTTCAGCGGCTTCTACCTGCCCATGCTGCTCATCCTGCTCGCGCTCATCGTCCGCGCGGTGGGCCTGGAGTACCGGCACAAGCGGCACGAGCCGTGGTGGCAGACGCGCTGGGACGTCGCCATCGCCGCGGGCTCGGTGGTCGCGCCCGTCCTGTGGGGGATCGTGCTCGCCAACGTCGTGCGCGGCGTCCCGATCGACGCCGACGGTGAGATGGTCGGCGGCCTGGCCGACGTCCTCGGCCCCTACGCGCTGCTCGGCGGCGCCGCCTTCCTGGTGCTCTTCGTCGCCCACGGCGCCACCTTCGTCGCGCTGAAGACCAGCGGCCCGGTGCACGAGCGGGCCGAGCGGGCCGCCGTCCGCGCCGGTGCCGTGGCGCTCCCGGTGGGCGGCGCGTTCGTGGTCTGGACGGTGCTGCTCGCCGACGTCGCCACCGCGGTCGTCGCCTCGGCGGCGGTGTGCCTGGTCGCCCTCACGCTCGCCGTGGTGATGTCCGGACGCGGCCGCGACGGCGTCGCCTTCGCCGGCACCGCCCTCGGGGTCGGGGCCCTGGTCGTGACGATGTTCCTGGCGCTGTTCCCCGACGTGATGCCCTCGACGCTCGACCCGGCCTGGAGCCTGACGACGCAGAACGCGGCCTCGACCCCGTACACGCTGACGATCATGAGCTGGGCGGGGCTGGCCGTCACGCCGTTCGTCCTGCTCTACCAGGGCTGGACCTACTGGGTGTTCCGCAGGCGCATCCGCACGGGCGCCACCGCCGGCGCGAGCGCGTCGTGAGCACCCCGACCGCCGCCCGGGCCCGCGGGCCCGTCGACCCGCGCCTGGTGCGGCACTCCGGCGCCGTGCGCCGCCACCTCGTGGTGGTCGTCGCGCTCGGCACGGTCGTGGCCGTGCTCGTCGTCGCGCAGGCGTGGCTGGTGTCCGACGTCGTCGCCGACGGGTTCGCCGGGGGCGGCACGTCCGACGCCCTCCTCGCTGCCGTGACGGCGCTCGCCCTCGTGCTGGCCGGGCGTGCCGTCCTCGACTGGGGGCACCAGGTGCTGGCCGCCCGCGCGGCCACCGCGGTCACCAGCGCCCTGCGCGAGGAGGTCGCCGAGGCCCTGGTGGCGGGGCGTCCGGGTGCGACGCCGTCGTCCACCGGACGGGTGGTGGCGCTGCTCGGGCACGGCCTGGACGCGCTCGAGCCCTACGTCGGTCGCTACCTGCCGGCCCTCGGCCTGGCCGTCACCGTCCCGGGCGTGGTGGTGGTGGCGCTGTTCGCCGCCGACACGCTCGCCGCCGTGACCGTCGCCGTCACGCTGCCGCTCGTCATCGTGTTCATGGTGCTCGTCGGGTGGCTGACCGAGCAGCGCACGCAGCGACGCTGGGACGCGCTCGCGCGCCTGACCCACCACTTCGCCGACGTCCTCGCCGGGCTCACGGTGCTGACCGTGCTCGGTCGCGCGGCGTCGCAGGTCACCGGTCTGCGCGACGTCGGCGAGCGCCACCGTCGCGCCACCACCAAGGCGCTGCGCCTGGCGTTCCTGTCGTCGATGGTGCTCGAGCTGGTGGCCACGGTCTCCGTGGCGCTCGTCGCGGTGGGCGTCGGCCTGCGCGTCGTCGAGGGCCACCTCGGCCTGAAGACCGGCCTGTTCGTGCTGCTCCTCGCACCCGAGGCGTTCGCGCCGCTGCGGCGCCTCGGCACGCACTTCCACGACAGCGCGGAGGGCGTGGCCGCGTCGAGGGAGGCCTTCGCGGTCCTCGACCGCGCCGAGGGTGACTCGCCCGGTCGGCGCGGCGCGCCCGACCTCGACCTCGCCGTCATCGAGCTGCGCGGCGTCTCGGTGCGCCACGACAACCGTGACGGCGCCGCACCCGACCGTGCGTCCCTCGTGCTGCGACCGGGTGAGTCGGTGGCGCTGGCCGGGCCCAGCGGGTGCGGCAAGTCGACGTTGCTCGCGGTGCTGCTGGGCACGGCACGGCCCGACGCCGGCTCCGTCGAGGTCGGCGGCGTCGACCTGGCCGAGCTCGACCTCGAGGACTGGCGTCGTCAGCTCGCGTGGGTGCCGCAGCACCCCGTGCTGGTCGACGGCACCGTCGCCGACAACGTCCGGCTGGGCGGCACGGCGGACGACGCGGACGTCCGCGCGGCCCTCGACGACGCCGGCGCCGACGACCTCGCCCTCGACCGGCGGGTGGGCGAGGCCGGTGCCGAGCTGTCGTCGGGGGAGCGACGACGGGTGGGCGTGGCCCGCGCGTTGCTGCGCGTGCGGCACCGCGGCGCCCGCCTGCTGCTGCTCGACGAACCGACGGCCGGCCTGGACGCGGCCACCGAGAGCCGCGTGCTCGACGCGCTGCACGGCGCGGGCGCGACGCTCGTCACGGCCGCCCACCGTCGCGCCGCCCTCGACCGCTGTGACCGCGTCGTCGACCTCGGGGTGCCCCGGTGAGCGGCGTGCTGCGACCAGACCGGCGCACCCGCGGGCGACTGCTGCTGGGGTGGTTCGTCGGGGTGCTCGCGGCCTGGAGCACCGCGGGCCTGCTGCTGGTGTCCGCATGGCTGATCTCCCGGGCCGCCGAGCAGCCGCCGGTGCTCTACCTGATGGTCGCGATCGTCGGCGTCCGCGCCTGCGGCATCGCGCGGGCCGTCCTGCGGTACGGCGAGCGGCTCGTCACGCACGACGCCGCCCTGCGCCTGCTCACCGACGTCCGGGTGCGCGCGTACGACGGCGTGCGGCGGCGCGGACCGTCCGGGCGCCGGCACGGCGACCTGGTGCGACGCGTCACCGCCGACGCCGACGCAGCCCAGGACCGTCTGCTCCGCGTGGCGCTGCCGGTGGCCGTGACGACGACGGTGGCGGTCGGCGTCACCGCCCTGGTGCTGGCGGTGCTGCCGGCCGGCGGTCTGCTGCTCGCGGCGTGCGTGGCTGCCGCGGGGATCGGCGTGCCCGCGCTGGTGGCGCTGGCGTCCCGGCGTGCGCAGCGCACGGTGGCGCCGCTCGGCGGCGAGCTGGCGTCCCTGGGCGCGGAGGCGGTGCGTGCGGCCCCCGAGCTGGCCGCCCACGACGCGCGCGACGTGGTGCTCGTGCCGCTGCGGCGGACGGCGTCGGAGCTGCGGAGGGCCGCCCGCGGCTCGGCATGGCTCGACGGCCTCGGCGCCGCCCTGGTGCGGGTGGTGCTCGGCGTCGCGGTCTGCGGGCTCGTCTGGCTGGGCACCGCCGCGGTCGCCGACGGGTCGATGCGACCGGTGGTGCTCGCCGTCGTCGTGCTGGCGCCGCTCGTGCTCGCCGAGCTGCTGGAGGCGCTGCCTGCCACGGCGCAGGACGAGATCCGCACCCGGGCGGGCGTCGACCGCCTGCGCGAGCTCACCGAGCCGGGCGGGTCGTCCGGGCTGGGCGACGGCGTGACCGGCGCGTCGCCGTCCGGCACGGACCTGCGGGTGCGCGGTCTGAGGGCCGGGTGGGCCGACGGCCCCTACGTGATCGACGGCCTCGACCTCGACGTCCCCGCGGGTGCGGTGGTGGCGGTCGTCGGCCCGAGCGGCTGCGGCAAGAGCACGCTCGCGCACGTCCTGCTGGGGCTGCTCGCCGCCCGCGCCGGATCCGTCGAGCTCGGGGGTGTGGCGTACGACGACCTGGGCGGCGACGTCGTGCGCGCCCACGTCGGCCTGCTCGGCCAGGACGAGCACGTCTTCGACACCACCGTCCGCGAGAACCTGCGCGTCGCGCGTCCGGACGTCGACGACGACGGGCTCTGGTCGGCGCTCGCCCAGGCCGGCCTGGCCGACTTCGTGCGCGGGCTGCCCAAGGGCCTGGACACGCCCGTCGGCGAGCACGGCGGACGGCTGTCCGGTGGCGAGCGCCAGCGGCTCGGGCTCGCCCGGATGCTGCTGGCCGACCGGTCGGTGCTCGTGGTCGACGAGCCCACCGAGCACCTCGACGAGGCCGCCGGCGAGGCGCTCGTCCGCGACCTCGTGGCCCTCGCCCCGTCCCGCTCCCTCGTGGTCGTCACCCACCAGCGCGGCTGGCTCGACCACGCCGACCTCGTCCTCGACCTCGCCGTACCGCGATCCGCGACTTCCGAAGGCCCCGTCCGCAGGTTCTGACGGCTCCGTCCGCGAGTTCGGACGGGGACGACCGTCGGACGCCGCGGACCACGCCGTCCGAGACCGCGGATCGCACCGTCCGAACCCGCGGATCGCACCGTCGGAAGTCGCGGACGGCGGGACGCATAGGGTGGCGGCCGTGTCCGACACCCTGATCCTCGTCCTCGCGATCGCCGCCGCGGTCGTCGTCCTCGGTGGCGGTCTCGCGCTCCTCGTCGGGCGTCGGGGCCGTGCGCTGCCGCCGCCGCACGAGGCCGACGAGCTCACCCGCGACGCGATCACCCACCCCGAGCGCGACCAGGCCGAGCCCGAGGCCGTCGAGCCGCTCCTCCCCGAGCCCGAGCAACCCGAGGCCGACCCCGAGCCGTCGGCGCCGACCACCACCCTCGAGCGTCCCGAGCCCGCCGCCGGCCGCCTGCAGCGCCTGCGCGAGCGGCTCTCGCGCTCGCAGGGCACGCTCGGCCGCGGCCTGATGGCCCTGATCGGGCGCGACCGCCTCGACGAGGACACCTGGGAGGAGATCGAGGACACCCTGATCGGCGCCGACGTCGGCGTCGCCGCCACCCAGGAGCTGGTCGAGCGCCTCCGCACCCGCCTGCGCGTCGAGGGCGTCGACGACCCCGCGCGCGCCCGGCAGGTGCTGCGCGAGGAGCTCGTCGCGACCGTCGACCCGAGCATGGACCGCACCCTGGCCGCGTCCGGCGCCGACGGTGCCCCCGGCGTCGTCCTCGTCGTCGGCGTCAACGGCACCGGCAAGACCACCACCGTCGGCCGCATCGCGCGCGTCCTGGTCTCCGAGGAGCGACGGGTGCTCCTCGGCGCCGCCGACACCTTCCGCGCCGCCGCCGCCGACCAGCTGCAGACCTGGGGCGAGCGCGTCGGCGCCGACACCGTCCGCGGCCCCGAGGGCGGTGACCCCGCCAGCGTCGGCTTCGACGCCGTCAAGCGCGGTCGCGAGGAGGGCGCCGACACCGTCCTGGTCGACACCGCCGGACGCCTCCACACCAAGTCCGGGCTGATGGACGAGCTCGGCAAGGTCAAGCGCGTCATCGAGAAGCAGGCCCCGGTCACCGAGGTGCTCCTGGTCATCGACGCCACCACCGGCCAGAACGGCCTGACGCAGGCCCGCGTCTTCTCCGAGGTCGTCGACGTCACCGGCATCGTCCTGACCAAGCTCGACGGGACCGCCAAGGGAGGCATCGTCATCGCCGTCCAGCGCGAGCTGGGCGTCCCGGTCAAGCTCGTGGGGCTCGGCGAGGGCGCCGACGACCTCGCGCCCTTCGTCGCCGAGGACTTCGTCGACGCGCTGCTGGGGGAGTGAGGCGGGACTCCCGTCAGACCTGACGAGTCGGAGCCCACGGTTCACGCGCGCGTCACCAAAGGTCCAGAAGCGTTACACGGACGAAACATGCGTGCGGCGACCCGGTAATGCGGCGCGGCCACTGTTGGGGCCATCGGACGCCGGTCCGGTGCGGACAGGGTGGTCCGCGCTCAGCGACGGCGTGACTCAGGTTCGACCAGGGAGACCTCTTCGATGGATAGCGGCGACACCGCATGGATCCTGGCCAGCACCGCGCTGGTCCTGCTCATGACACCAGGCCTGGCGTTCTTCTACGGCGGCATGGTGCGCGCCAAGAGCGTGCTCAACATGATGATGATGAGCTTCATCGCGCTGGCCATCGTGCCGGTGCTGTGGGTGCTCTACGGCTACAGCCTCGCCTTCGACGACGACGCCTTCGGCGGCCTGGTCGGCGGCCTGGGCAAGGTCGGCCTGCAGGGCGTCACGCAGGAGAGCCTCTCGGGCACGCTGCCTGAGTACGTCTTCGTCGGCTTCCAGATGATGTTCGCGATCATCACGGTCGCGCTGATCAGCGGCGCGATCGCCGACCGGGCCAAGTTCACCGCCTGGGCGCTGTTCGTGGTCGTCTGGGTCAGCGTCGTCTACTTCCCGGTCGCCCACTGGGTCTTCGCCTTCGACGGCGACACCACCACGGGTGGCTGGATCGCCAACAAGCTGCAGGCGTTCGACTTCGCCGGTGGTACCGCGGTGCACATCAACGCCGGCATCGCCGGTCTCGCCCTGGCGCTCGTCCTCGGCAAGCGCGTCGGCTTCAAGCGCGACCCGATGCGCCCGCACAACCTGCCGTTCGTCCTCCTCGGCGCCGGTCTGCTGTGGTTCGGCTGGTTCGGCTTCAACGCCGGCTCGGCCGTCGCCGCCAACGGCCTCGCCGGCCTGGCGCTCGTCAACACCGCCGCCGCCACCGCCGCCGCGATCATCGGCTGGCTCGTCGTCGAGGTCGTCCGCGACAAGCACCCGACCTCGCTCGGCGGCGCCTCGGGTGCCATCGCCGGCCTGGTCGCCATCACGCCCGCCTGCGGCGTGCTGTCGCCCGTGGGCTCGCTGGCCCTCGGCCTCATCGCCGGCGTGCTCTGCGCCCTGGCGGTCGGCCTGAAGTACAAGTTCGGCTACGACGACTCGCTCGACGTCGTCGGCGTGCACCTCGTCGGCGGTCTCGTCGGCTCGCTGCTCATCGGCCTGTTCGCCACGCGTGCCAACTCCGGCGACGTGCCCGGCCTGTTCTACGGCGGCGGCCTGGACCTCCTCGGCAAGCAGGCCGTGGCCTCCTTCGCCGTCCTGGCCTACTCCTTCGTCCTCACCTACGTCATCGGCAAGCTGATCGACGTGACGATCGGGTTCCGGATCAGCGAGGAGGACGAGGTCAGCGGCATCGACCTCGTCGAGCACCTGGAGTCGGGCTACGACTTCACCGGCAACACCGGTGGCGCCCGCGCCCGTACCATCACCGGCGACCCCGCCACGTCGCACAAGGCCTCGCGCCCCGAAGGAGCCGACGCATGAAGCTGATCACCGCAGTCATCAAGCCCCACAAGTGGGAAGAGGTCCGCGAGGCCCTCGAGACCTTCGGCATCACCGGCATGACGGTGACCGAGGCCAGCGGCTACGGCCGCCAGAAGGGCCACACCGAGGTCTACCGCGGCGCCGAGTACGACGTCGCCCTGGTGCCCAAGATCCGGCTCGAGGTCGTCGTGGACGACGGTGACGCCGCCGACGTGGTCGGCGTGGTCACCAAGGCCGCGCAGACCGGCAAGATCGGCGACGGCAAGGTGTGGGTCGTCCCCGTGGACTCGGTGGTGCGGGTCCGCACCGGCGAGACCGACGAGGCGGCGCTCTAGCCCTACTGTTCGGGCTGTGCCCGACCGCGTAGTGCCAGACCACCCAGTGCAGACACCCGAGGAGCTGGCGGAGCGCCGCCGCGACCGTGCCACGGAAGCGGACGAGCGTCTCCGCCGGCTCTTCGCCGTTGCGGCCCCCGGGCACGCCGAGCAGGGGTCGGGCAGCGGGCTCGCGCTCGTCGCCGTCGGCGGCTACGGGCGCGCCGAGCTGTCGCCGGCCAGCGACCTCGACGTCGTCCTCGTCCACGACGGACGGCTGGCGCCCGAGCGGGTCGGCGAGATCGCCGAGGCGATCTGGTACCCGCTGTGGGACGACGGCGTCGTGCTCGACCACGCCGTCCGCAGCTCCGAGGAGATGCTGGCCGCCGCCGAGGACGACCACCGCGCCGCCACCGGCATGCTCGACGCCCGAGCCGTCGCGGGGGACACCTCGCTCGTGCTCGCGCTGCGGTCGGGCGTGCTCGCGCAGTGGCGCCGCACGGCCCGCCGCCGGCTGCCCGAGCTGCGCCAGGCCAGCCGCGACCGCGTCGAGCGGGCGGGCTGGCTCGCGCACGCCGCCGTCCCCGACCTCAAGGAGTCCGGGGGAGGGCTGCGCGACGGCGTCGTGATGCGCGCGCTCGTCGCCACCTGGCTCGTCGACATCCGGCACGGCGAGGTGGAGGCGATGCGCGCCAGCCTGCTCGACGTCCGCGACGCCCTTCACCAGGCGTCGGGCCGCCGGTCCGACCGGTTCAGCCCCGACCTCGTGCCCGAGGTCGCGCGGCTGCTGGGGCGCGACCCCGACGAGCTCGACCTCCACGTCCGCGACCTCGGCCGCCGCACGGCGCACCTGGCCGGGCTCGCGTGGCGCCAGGTCGACCAGGTGGTCTCTGAGGGCGGACGCGCCCGCCGGCCGATCAGGCTCGAGGTCGTCACCGCCGGGGTGGCCCGGCTGGGCGACGAGATCGTGCTCGCGCGGGGCGCCGACCCCGCCCACGACGCCGGGCTCGCCGTCCGCGCCGCCGCCGCGGCCGCCGAGGCCCGGATCCCGCTCTCGTCGTCGTCGGCCGACCGGCTCGGACGCACCGGCGCGTCCGCCCCCGAGCCCTGGGCGCCGGAGATGCGCCGCCACCTGGTCGACCTGCTCGGCTCCGGCCCCGGGCTCGTGCGGGTCTGGGAGGAGCTCGACATCGCCGGCGTCGTGGAGCGGTGGCTCCCCGAGTGGGACTCGATCCGGCTGCGCGGCTCGTCCTCGCCCGTCCACCGCTTCACCATCGACCGGCACAGCCTCGAGACGTGCGTCAACGCCACCGCCCTGCTGCGCACCGTGGCCCGTCCGGACCTGCTGCTCGTCGCCGCCCTCGTGCACGACATCGGCAAGGGCCGCCCGGGCGACCACAGCGAGGTCGGCGAGCCGCTGGCGCGCGAGATCGCGCTGCGCTGGGGCTTCGACGCCACCGACGCCGACCGCGTCGCCCACCTGGTGCGCTGGCACCTGCTGCTCCCCAACGTCGCCACCCGTCGCGACATCGAGGACCCCGGCACATCGGCGGGCGTCGCCGAGGTGGTCGGCGACGTCGAGACGCTGGGCCTGCTCGCGGCGCTGTCGGAGTCGGACGCTCGCGCCACCAGCGCGGCGGCGTGGTCGACGTGGCGCGCGGGCCTGGTCAAGGGTCTGGTGGCCAAGGTGCGCTCGGTGCTCGAGACGGGGGCGCCGATCGACGACCCCGCCGCCTACGACGGCTGGTCCGAGGAGCTGCCGGTGCCCGCCGGCGACCTCGAGGGCGACGGCATCGCGATCAGCACCGAGCCCCACCGCGACGGCTCGCTCGTCCGGATCGCCGCCCGCGACCGCGGTGGCCTGATGGCCGACCTCGCCGCAGGTCTCGCGCTGGCGGGCATGCCGGTGCTGTCGGCGCGCGTGTGGTCGCAGGACGGAGTGGCGCGCACCACGTGGGAGACGCCCACCGAGGACGTCGACGTCGCCCGCCTCAAGCTGCGCATCCGCCGGGTCCTGGACGGCACGGTCGACCTCGACCAGCGGCTCGGCGTCCGCGCCGAGGAGGACACCGCGGCGCCGGTCGTCACGCTCCTCGAGACGTCGTCACGGACGGCCACCGTCCTCGAGGTCCGCACCCGCGACCGTCGCGGCCTGGTGTGGACGGTGTGTCGCGCCATCGCCCAGCGCCACGCCGAGATCCGGTCGGCGCACCTGTCGACGTTCGGCCCCGAGGCCCGCGACGTCTTCTACGTCGTCGACTCCGAGGGCGGGGCCCTGCTGCCCGGCGTCGCCGAGGAGCTCCGCAGACATCTCCTCGACGCCCTCGCCTGACCGTCCCCCGGAGTTGTCGGTGCCTCAGCGGCCCATAGGCCCCTGAGGCACGACTGCGCTCCCCCGGCGGTACGTCTCGTCCGCGGTGTCGTCGGTGAGGCCCTCGATGGGGGAGAGCGTAGCGGTCGTGGCGCCGGTCTCCGAG
>NZ_JBMGQR010000046.1:0-34712 GCF_049059935.1 Solicola agrisoli
CCGACGCGGTCGGCCTCGTCGGGCGTGAGCCGCTCGGCGCGCGCCTTGACCAGGTAGAGCACCGACGTCGCGGCGCCTACCAGGAAGGCCGAGCCGGCGATCATCGCGGCGGCCACGTGGATGACGAGCCAGTACGAGTGCAGGGCGGGGACGAGCGGGCCCGCGGGCACGTAGACCGTCATCGACAGGCCGAGGACGATCACGCCGAAGCCGATGATGATGCCGCCGAGCCACTGCACCTGCTGGGTCTTGACCAGGATCAGGTAGACCGTCATCGCGACGGTGACGCCCGCGGTGGAGAACTCGAACATGTTGCCCCACGGCACGCGCTCGGCCGCCAGGCCGCGGGTGACGACGCCCGCCAGCAGGATCAACGTGGCGAGGACGGTGAACGAGATGCCCATCCGGCCGGCGAGGTCGCGGCGCAGCTCGGGGGTCTCGATCGCCTCGTCGGGCACGGGGGCGGAGTCGCCGCCGCCGGCGTTGACGAGTGCGCGCTCGCGGACGGCGGGTGCGGCCACCTGGCGGGCGAAGCCCCACTCGGCCATGTGCGCGAGCCAGGCCAGCGAGAGCACGACGGTCGCGGCGGCGATCGCGTAGTTCGAGAAGGTGGCGTACTCGGCGAGCGTCATGGTCGTGCGTCCTCGTGCTGGTCGTCGATGCTGTCGGTGTTGGCGCGCGCGAGGGGGTTGAATGCGCTGCCAAGGTGGTGAGCGTTGCGGTCACGGCGACATGGTCTTGGCTTTGGCGGACGTGTCGACCTACCGGTGATCGGAAGACGCCTGCGATTCGTCATCGGTGCTGGTTCCCGCCCAGGAGGCTGTCCAGCAGGATGAGGATCGCGCCGACGGCGATGAAGGCATCGGCGAGGTTGAAGGTGGGGAACCACCCGGTGTGCAGGTAGTCCGAGACGGCGCCGTCGCCGGCGCGGTCAAGCACGTTGGCCGCGCCGCCGCTCACCAGCCCGGTCAACCCGATCCTGCCCAGTGGGGCCAAGTGCGGGACCGCGCGGAAGGCGACAACTGCGACGGCGACCGTGACTATGCCGGTGACGGTAGTGACCACGCTCGGGGCGAGGTCACCCCCGAGTCCGAAGGCGATGCCGGTGTTGTACTCCAGTCGAAGGTCGAGCAGGCCCAGGGTGGTGGTGCGTCCAGGCCGCATGACGCGTTCGAGGAGCGCGTTCACGGCCAGCACGGTCACGACAGCGGCGACAGTTCCGCCGGCGAGTCGGAGCCGAAGGCGGGTCTCTCGGATCTGTGAGTCTGGCTCTCCGGGCTCCCGGGGTCTGCGCACGCTGGTCATCGTGTGGCACACCCGGCGCTGTGTGTGAGGACGACCGCGGGGGTGTGCCAGCAGTGTCCGGTACCCATCAGCCAGTCACGGCCGCGTCGATGGCCGAGGTGAAGTCGTCCACGGTCTCAGGCTGCAGCTTCTTGCCGTTCAGGAAGAAGGTCGGAGTCCCCTGGACACCCAGTTTGATGCCGTCCTCGTAGTCCTTGGCCACTCGCTCCTGGGTGGCCTTGGATTTCACGTCGGTGTCGTACTGAGCCATGTCCAGTCCGAGGTCCTCGGCGAACGAGCGGAACAGTGCGGCCTTGGAGTCCTGCTGCTCGCCCCACTGGGTCTGCGTCTCGTACATGCGCTTGTACATCGGCTCCAGCTGGCCCTGCTTCGAGGCGGCCTCGACCGCGTACGCGGCGTTCTGGGCGTTGGCGTGGCTGGGGATGGGGAAGTACCTCATGACGAACGTGACCTGACCGTCGTACTTCTTGCGCATTTCCTCGACCAGCGGGTAGGCCGCGAGGCAGGACTCGCACTCGAAGTCGAGGAACTCGACCAGGGTGGCCTTGCCGTCCTCGGCCGGTGTTCCCAGGCGGTGACTGTCCTCGCGGACCAGGATGTCGGCGGCCTCGGCCGCACTTGCCGGTTCCTCCCGGCCGACCCTTTGGATGACGACGTAGGCGGCCAGGACGGCCACCACGACGGCGATGACAACGGCGGTGATCTTGTTCTGGGTCTTCATGGGGCGCTCCTGGTCGGCGGCGGGTGAGTCGTCAGGGGTGGACGACGGACTCGTGGTCGGCGTGGGCGATGGACTCGAACTGGAAGGTGGAGTGCTCGACGCTGACGTCGAAGTGCTCGACGACGCAGGCCTGCAGGTCGTCGAGCATGGTCTGCAGGTGCCCGTCGTAGAAACACTCGTCGTCGACGACGACGTGGGCCGACAGGATCGGCAGACCGGTGGCGATCTGGGACGCGTGCAGGTCGTGGATCTCGCGGACGTGAGGCAGCGCCAACACGTGGCTGCGGACGTCGTCCAGGTCGAGACCGGCAGGCGTGGCCTCGAGCAGGACGCGGCCGCTGTCGCGCAGCAGCATCAGGGTGCGCGGCACGATCAGGGCGGCGATCAACAGCGACACGATGGCATCGGCGCGTGTCCACCCGGTGGTGGCGATGACGATGGCGGCGACGATGACCGCGACCGAGCCGAGCGTGTCGTTCAGGACCTCGAGGAAGGCGGCGCGCATGTTGAGGTTTGAGCCGCGACTGCTCGCGAGCAGCCAGATGCCGACCGCATTGCCCGCCAACCCGATGACGCCGAACACGATCATCCCGGTGGAGGCGACCTCGCCGGGTTCGAACAGGCGCCTGATCCCCTCGACGAGGACGTAAAGCCCGACAGCGAGGAGTAGCAGGGCCTGGACGGCTGCGCCGATGGTCTCCGCGCGGGCCAGCCCCCACGTGCGCCGCGCGGTGGGCGGGCGAAGCGTGAGGTGCGCGACGGTCAGCGCCATCGCGAGTCCGGCGGCGTCGGTCAGCATGTGGCCGGCGTCGGCCAGCAGTGCCAGGCTGCCCGTCAGGACCGCGCCGACGATCTCGACGACCATGATGGTCGCGGTGATGCCGAGCACAATGGCCAGGCGTCGGCGCTGGTGGGCTCCCTGCACCTGAGGTGCGTGGTCGTGGTCGTGGCCCATCAGTGGCCGCCTTCGCAGTTGCGGTGCACCCTGCGGCTCAGGTTTGAGGCGCTCACGATCGGGCCATCGCGTGTAGTGCCGCGTGGGTGCTGGCCGGCGCACACTCGGGGTCGACGACCAGCACGAGGTCCACCAGGTCGCTCAACGCGTGCGCGATGAGGGGATCGGACAGCTCGTAGCGCATGCGGCGTCCTTCGGGGACCGCGACCACCAGGCCACACCCTCGCAGGCAGGACAGGTGGTTCGACATGGTCTGACGGGAGACGTCGAGCCGGAGAGCCAGGTCGGCCGGGTAGGACGGCGAGTCGACTAGCGCGAGGAGGATCTGAGTGCGGGTGTGGTCGGAGATCGCATGCCCGAAACGGGCCAGCGCGTCGGACGGAACAGGAATGGTCACTCGTCAAAGATACACGCAAGCTTGGATTCAAGACAATGTGAACTATCTGTGGTGCCGGTAAGGACACCTGGGGATGCGATGGTGACGCGACCGCGAGAGAGCACGTGGTCTGGCTCATCGACGTCTCGGCCCGCCTGGAGGACATCAGTCGGCGGCGGGCTGTGCGCCTCGCCGATTGCGAACCAGGCCACTGCGACACCGAAGCTGAGGGCGAACCCGACCGGGGTGGTCTGCTCGTTGTTCGCGAAAGCCGGCACACCGCTTCTTTCGCCGGTTCTCACCGTCGAGCCTGACGGCGTCGAGGCACCCGCCGCAGCCGGGCCGACCACCAAGAGGGCCGAAGTCAGTGCCGGCACACCCTGACAGAGCGCGTGTGCGCTCAGCCCGCAGTCCGTCATGATCTGCAATCTACACGTCGTAGAAAATAGTCTGGACCGGTGTTGAGTCGGCGACGCGGCGAGGTCGGCAGGAACTCAGCTTCAACGACAAGCACAAGCGGTGTGCAGCGTCGTCCGAGCATCAAGAGCACCTATGCCGTCACGGTTAGGACGTTCTCACATCGGCCCGTGGAGGTCAGCGGGTGGACCGCACCGTCCGGTGGCCAAGTCGCCCGGATTCAGGACCCGCTCGGCGAGCTGGGTGGACCACCAGCCGATCCTCTGCGGACGCCCACCGGCGGAGAAGGGCGCCGGTCGGGGGCTCGCGCCCTGCTGACAACTGACTCGAGGTCTGTCACCGAATCATCACCGTGTTGCAGGGCATCTAGGTCATGTCGTGGCCGAGCGAATCACGAGCATGGTTGCAGTCAGGTGCGTGCGGTTCTCTACCGACCGCGCGGTCCCTGCTGAGAGGCTGACGGAGTCCAGGGGACCCAAGGTGTGCGTCTGGCCGTCCGAATCGACAGTCAGGTGCCCGGCGAGAACGACGTAGACCGTGTCGCGCTCGACAGGAGCCATCTCAGCCCCGCCTCCCGGGAGATAGTGCGACAGGGCAGCTGTGATTGCGGTGCCGTCGGTGCCCTGTTGGAGCCACAGCGGGCGCACGTCGTGGTGGCCGGGCGGGTCGAAGGCGACGGCGTCGTCGAGGCGGGTGAGGTTCACGGGGCTTTCCTGTCGGTGAGGCTCATTCCAGGCCGGGGTCGAGGTCGGCGCTGGACGTGGTGCGGGTGAGCAGGTGGTGGTCGTCGGCGGCAGCTGCGGCGGTGAGCAGGTTGTGGCCGAAGTCGTTGTCCAGGTCACGCAGGACCGAGTGGATGTGCTGCCCGGAGTTGACCGCGTTGACCAGCTCGATCAGGAACGTCGGGGTCTGGACGCGGAAGTAGTGCGGGGTGCCGCGCGTGGTCCCACCGGCCCAGGCGAAGTGCACCTCCGATCGCGGTGTCGCGACGTACGCGGCGCGGTGGTGCTCCTGCGTCTCGGCTGGGTGCCGATGGAGGAACGTGTCGACTAGGCGATCCAGGATCGCCTGCTGCTCGGTGCCGAGGCGGTCGGCGCCGACACCGGTGGGGGAGTCACGGACGAGCTTGAGAGCGACCCGGTCGGCGGCGGTGATCGTATACTGCGGCATGCCGAGGTCGTAGTAGTCGGGGTACTCGAACGCGCCGACGTGGGGGACCTGGCGGGTGACGAAGTCCGCCGGTGCGACGTCGTGGACGATCGCGGCGGCGCGCTGGTCGTCATCGAGGCAGCCCAGCAACTCGAAGCCGAGGCTCTCGTCGTCGGCCAGCGGTCTCAGGACGCCGTCGTAGTCGACCGGCTGCTGGCCCAGGGCGCTGGGGGTGGCACTGATCCAGCGTTCCTGGACCACGGTGATGTTGATGCACACGTGGTGGCCCAGGAACCTGAACCCCCAGGTGTCCTCGAAGCCGGGTCTGCCAAAGACTGCGAGCCGGTAAGAGTCCGAGGTGCGCCACGTCTGTGCCGCGGGGCCGAGGAAGTCGGCCTCCTCGGCGCGCAGGACGTGTTCGAGCTGGCGGATCGCGAGGGTTTTGGTGTACGTGCGGGTCGTCAGGGCCGCTGCGAGCAGCTCCTGGATCAGCACCCGCTGGTGGCGGTCGAAGAAGTGCAACGCCAGACCACTGGGGTCGGGGCGCGGGATGATGTCCCAGTCGGTGCGGCGCTGGTCGTCGAAGGGCATCACGACGACGGAGCGCTGCTGGGCGTCCATCGTGTCGAGCAGACCGATCATGATGACCAGCAGGCGCTGGGCGGTCCGGGGTGCGGCGTAGGCGTCCATGTGTCTGTCTCCTGGGTCGCGTCGACGGCCGCGGGCAGCGGCCGGTGCGGGAGTGGGTCTATCAGGCGTCGGTGCTGGGGCGATGCCGCTCGAGCACGTCCAGCAGCAGTGCGGCGAGCTCGTCCTCGCGGCCGGCGAACCGTTGCGCGGGCATCGGGACGCTGACCGCGACGGTCTCTCCCAGGACGTCGCCGACGACGGCGCCGACGGCGCAGATGCCCTCGGTGTGCTCGCCGCGGTCGAACGCGACACCGTCGCGGCGGACGACGGCGAGCTCGGCCTCGAGCCGTTCGGGGTCGGTGATCGTGTGCGGGGTGTACCCGGCCATCGGTGCCACGAGCGCGGCGACCTCACCGGGCGGCATCGCGGCCAGGATCGCCTTGCCGTTCGCGGTGCAGTGCACGGGGAACGACTCACCGATGGCGCTGACCGCGCGGAGCCGGTTGGGGGCGACGACCTGGTCGATGAAGGTGACCCGGTTGTGATCGAGCGCGGCCAGGTCGGCGGTCTCACCGGTGGCGGCGGACAGCTGCTCAAGCAGGGGGTGGAACTCGCCGATCAGGCTCCGTCGGACGGCGCCGGCTAGTCGGGCGATCTCGCTACCGAGTCGGTACCTGGCGCGTCCGCCCGATGCGGTGCCGGCGACGAAGCCCTCCTCCTCCAGGGCGCCGACGATGCGGTGCACCGTGCTGGTCGCCAGGTGCAACCGTGAGGCGATCTCGGCCTGGCTCAGTCCGGCCGGTGCGGTCTGCAGGACACGCAGGACGTCGGCTGCGCGGTGGAGCACCTGGATGCCGCCGGCCCTGGCGGCCTTGTCCGGCATGCTCGTCACGGTGGTTTCCCTGTCGGTGGAGTGCGCGCGCGGACCAGCGGTGTGCGCGGGTGAGGAATCGTATGTCACCAGGGTGCCTCGATCGTCGTGGTGTCGCGGTGCTCGGCCAGGTACAGCGAGGGCAGGAACCGCGACAGGAAGGTGAACTCGTTGTAGGCGTGCTGGAGCAGCGCGACCGCGAACTCCTCGCTCACGGCTTCGGTGACCTCGGCTGGGCTCAGCCCGAGCGCGGGCAGGTCCTGACCGAGGTAGAAGTGGCTGCGCAGTGCCAAGCCCCACGGGGTGTCGCGGCCGACGTGCAGGAGCCTGCCGCCGAGCAGGCGCCCGTCGTCGTCGGACGCCACCTCGCCGACCGCGGTGCGGCCGACGACCGCGCAGCTGATGGCACCGCCGGTGCGAGCCTTGTCGCAGGCGGCGGCGTCGAAGAACTCGGTGGGGTCGCGGAACTGGATCTGCAGGTCCTCGGCGGGCAGCCCGGTGAACCGCTCGGTGACCACGTGCACCGACCCGACGTGGGTGTCGTCGGCGAGGTCACCTGCCCAGGTCGACGAGACGTGGTCGATGGGGTGCCACCAGATGTACTTCTGGGTGTCGCAGCGCCAGCGGAACCACCACTCGAACATCTGCCCGGTGCAGTGGTGCATGTCGGTGCGTGCGGCGACATGGACGACGCCGTCGGGCAGTCGTTCCCAGCCGGTCTCGATGGGCAGGGGAGTGGGGTCGAGCAGCAGGTTTGCTTCGGACAGGTCCATGGTTGGTTGCTCTCGTGGGTCGGTGGTCAGGCGGTCTGGGAGGCCGAGTCGTCGCCCACGTACAGCGAGGCCAGTGACGGGTGAGCGGCCAGCTCCGCGGGCGTCCCGGTGAGGGCGACCGACCCGTGGGCGATGACCACACCACGGTCGGCCAACGCCAGGCCCCGCTGGAGGTTCTGCTCGACCAGCAGCATCGCGACACCGGTCTGCCGGATGGTCCCGAGCGTGTCGTAGACGCCGTCGACGGCGACCGGTGACAGACCGAGGCTGACTTCGTCGAGGATCAACAGAGTCGGCTCGGCCATCAGCGCACGTCCGATGGCGAGCATCTGCTGCTGCCCACCCGACATCGCGGTGCCGCGCTTGTTCCGCTGGTCGGCCAGGACGGGGAAGACGTCGAACACGTGTCGCAACCGGCGGGTCTGCTCGGCGCGGGGCACGCGGTCGGCGGCGAGGATCAGGTTCTCCTGGACTGTCAGGACGCTGAAGATCCGGCGACCCTCCATGCAGTGCGCGATGCCGGCGTCGGCGACCCGGTCCGGGGAGGTGCCGTCGATGCGCCCGCCCTGGAAGGTGATCGTGCCTGCGTCGAGTGGTACTGCGGCGCTGATGGCACGGGCGAGGGTGGTCTTGCCAGCCCCGTTGGCACCCAGGAGGGTGACGACCTCGCCGCGCCTGACGTCCAGGTCGACGCCGCGCAGGGCGCGCACGCCGCCGTAGGAGACCGCGGCGCCACGCACGTCGAGGACGACTTCGCGGTCGGTCGGCAGCCGGTCGTGGACCGTTGCGGGGGTGGTGCCGGTCTGGGCGGCGGTCCCCAGGTAGACCTCGGCGACCTGGGGGTCGGCGAGGACCTCGGCGGTCGTGCCCTCGGCGATCTTCTTGCCGAAGTCCAGGACGACGGTGCGCTCGCAGCAGGCCTTGATGACGTCCATGACGTGCTCGATCAGCACGATGCCGGCGACCTCGCCGCGGACGTCGTTGACCAGGTCGATCAGCTCGGCGATCTCGTGCTCGACCAGGCCGGCGCCGATCTCGTCCAACAGCAGCACCCGGGGTTTGAGTGCAAGTGCGCGGGCCAGCTCGAGGCGCTTGCGGCGAAGCAGGGGCAGGCCGCCGGCGGTGCTGTGGGCGACGTCGCCCAGGCCGGTGCGGTCCAGGATGTTCAGGCTGCGCTGGCGGGTGGCGGCCATGGACTCGCGCCCGGGGGCGTGGCGCCCGGCGAGCAGGAGGTTCTCCAGCACCGTCATGCGGCCGAACGGGCGGGGAATCTGGTGGGTTCGCCCGATGCCGAGCCCGGTCCTGGCCGGTGCGCTGAGTCCGGTGGCGTCGGTGCCGTCCAGGTGCAGGGTGCCCGAGGTGGCGGCGAGCGCGCCGGAGACGACACCGACGAAGGTGCTCTTGCCGGCACCGTTGGGGCCGATGACGCCGACGGACTGGCCGTCGGCAACGTCCAGATCGACACCGTCGAGGGCGACGACGCCGCCGTAGCTCTTGGTCAGGCCGCGTGCCTGCAGGACCGGGGCGCTCATCGGTTCGCTCCTGTTCGGCGCCCGAGCTGGTGGACCAGGGCGCCCCAGATGCCGTTGGGTGCGAACCTGATCACCAGGACCAGGACGGCGCCGGTGATCGCGATGTGGATCTCGGGGTAGTCCTTGAGGGCCTCGGCCAGCAGGACGTAAAGGACTGCGCCGACCCAGGGGCCGGCCTGGGTGCCCAGGCCGCCGATGATGGTGGCGGCCAGAATCATGATGGTCCAGTTCAGGCCGAACGTGCCGTAGGGCTCGACCACCCCGAGGCGGGTGGACTGGATGGCGCCGACGACGCCGATCATCGCCCCGGACAGGGCGAACACCCACAGCTTGGTGCGGAACGTGACCACACCCATCTGGCGTGCGGTGGCCTCGTCGTCGCGGATCGCGCGCAGCGACAGCGACGCGGGGGTGGCCATCAGCACCATCACCACGACGGTGCACGCCACGGCGACGGCGAGGATCGTCCAGTACAGGACGTAGTCCGGTGGGGTGGTGACGTCGACGATCAGGCCGGACGCGCCGCCGAAGGTGTCGAGGTTGATCACCAGGATCTGCAGGGCGCTGGCCAGGGCGAGGGTGCCCACGGTGAAGTACAGGCCCGACAGGCGGAACATCGCCGGGCTGACGACGACGGCGAAGACCGCGGCCACGACGGCCCCGGCGAGCATCATCACCGGCAGCGGGGCACCGGTGCGGTTGGCGATCTCGGTGGCCGCGTAGGCGCCGAGTCCGACGAACGCGGCCGAGCCGAGGGAGACCATTCCGGTGTAGCCCGCGACAAGGTTCCAGGCCACCGCAAGGGCGGCGAGCTGCAGGACGCGGTACCCGACCTGCTGACCGTAGGGCCCGACCAGGAACGGCACGGCGGCCAGGGCGAGGACGACGGCGGCCAGCAGGACCAGGCGTCCCCAGGGGCGTGGCGACGGTGTCGGTCGCCGGTTCCGGGTTGTGGCGGGTGGTGTGGCGGTGGTGGTGCTCACGTGGTCACCGATCCGTAGAGGCCGTTGGGGCGCAGGGCGAGGAAGACGAGGAAGACGACCAGTCCGACGAACAGGCGGTACCCGTCGCCGAAGGCCAGAGCGCCGAGGGATTCAGCGACGCCGAGCATCAGGCCACCCACGGCGGTTCCCTTGACGCTGCCCAGACCGCCGAGGACGACGACGGCGAAGCCGGTGAGCAGCCAGTTGGCACCCGAGGTCGGGGTGAATGAGAACGTCATCGCCGCCAGCGACCCGGCGACGCCGGCGATGGCTCCGGCGAGCGCGAACGTGGTCGCGTGCAGGCGCGGGACCCGCACCCCGATGATCGCGGCGGCGCCGGGGTCCTCCGAACCCGCGCGCAACCGGCGACCGAACGAGGTACGGGTGAGCAGCAGGTGCACCCCGACGCACACCACGGCCGAGATGACGAACGAGATGAGGTAGATGGTCGGCACGGTGACCGGGCCGAAGTCGAGGCTGCTGCGGGTGTAGCCGCGGTCGACGGTTCGGGTGTCACCGCCGAGCCACAGGACGAAGAGGTTCTGCACGATGATCGACAGGGCGAACGTCGTGATCAGCGGTGCGTCCTCGCCGTGGGCCGTGATGGGTTGGATCAGCAGCTTCTGCACGGGCCAGGCGATCACCGCGCCGACGGCGGCGACGATCGGCAGTGACACCAGTGGGTCGAGTCCGGTCTGGGTGACGAGCACGTAGGCGGCGTAGGAGCCGATGACGACCATCTCACCGTGGACCAGGTTGACCAGCCGCATCACGCCCAGGACCAGTGACAGGCCGAGGGCGACCAGGGCGAGCAGTCCGCCGAGCAGGACGCCGCTGACCAGCGCTTGTGCGAGTGCGGTCACGACTGGGGCACCGGCGCGATGAGCTTGGCGGTCTGGTCGGCCTCGGGGTGGACGACCTGGGTCTTGCCGTCCTGCCACTGCAGCTCGACGATGTTGAGCCGGGCGAAGTTCTTGTCGTCGAACTTGACCGGGCCGACGGGGTACTGCGCATCGGTGGCGCCGACGGCCTTGTTCACCTCGGCGGGCTCGGTCGATCCGGCCTTGGCGATGGCGTCGAGGAGCACCTTGGCGGCGGTGTAGCTGTCGGCGATGTGCTGGCTGAATCCCTTGCCGGTCTCGTCGGTGTAGGCCTTGCCGAGTTCGGCGGCGCCCGGGTAGGGCAGGGACGGGTCCCAGTAGCCGCCGACCAGGACCCCGTCGGACAGGTTGCCCAGGGCGTCGGCGAATTGCTGCGGTTCAGCGCCCTTCTCCATCACCAGGAACGTCGGGTCGTACCCGGCGGTGGCCATCTGCTTGCGGATGCTGACCGCCTGGGGTGTGACGGCGTCGACCAGGACGACGTCGGCGCCCGACGCCTTGGCCTTCTGGACCGCGGCGCTGAAGTCGGAGTTCTGGGTGGGGAACTCCTCGGTGGCGACGACCTGGAAGCCGTTCTTTTTGGCCTCGGCCGGCCAGATGGTCCCGCCGACGACCTTTCCGTCCGGACCGTTGTCGTGCAGGATCGCGACCTTCTTGTTCGTCTGGACACCCGAGCTGGAGATGGTCTCGAAGGTCGTCGTCGCCAGGTCGGCCTCGGAGAAAAACAGGTCCCACGCGTAGGTCCACTTCTTGGCACTGGTGAAGGCGCCCTCGGGGGCGCAGCCGGTGACGAACGGGATCTTGGCGTTCTCGGCGGCGATCGCGCCCGGGATGACCAGGGCCGGCGTGCACGACCCGAGCAGTGCGACGGCCTTGTCGTCGGAGATCAGTGCCTGGGTGTTGGACGTGACCTGGTTGGGGTCGGTCTTGTCGTCGAGCAGCTTGAGCTCGACGGGCACCTTGGTGCCGCCGACGTCGATGCCGCCGGCGTCGTTGACCTCCTTGACGGCCCGCTCGTAGCCCCACTTCTGGAACCCGCCAAAGCCGGCGAGGTCGCCGCTGAGGGGGATGCTCGCGCCGATCACGACCGTGTCGGCGTCGGCGCGATCGTCCGAGGCGGTCTTGACTCCGCCGCAGGCGGCGAGGCTGAGCACGCAGGTGGCGGCGGCGAGGGCCGCGGTCCAGGTGCGGAGGGGCAGGGTCATGGCGATCTCCCGCGAAGTCGGCCGAGGTCACTGTCCGCTGCGGACTTTGTCCCACGATCCGGGTTGAATGTTTCGACTGGCGGGAAGTATGGTCATGGCGCAGATCACATGTCAACCCTTCGCCAGCGTGCCGCGGGCGATGAGACGAAGGAGTGGGAATGCCCCTGAACGGCTCCCGCGACACCGCCGAGACCGCCCAGCCCAGCGACGTGGCCGTCGTCGGATTCGGCCCGGTCGGCAAGCTGCTGGCCATCCTGCTCGCACGCCAGGGGCACCGGATCACCGTCGTGGACCGCCAGCTCGCCGGGTACCCGCTGCCGCGCGCGGTGACCCACGACTCCGAATTCGCCCGCACCCTGCAGGCGATCGGGCTGGCCCCGGACGCGATCCCCGAGGTGACCGAGCCCTACGACGACCTCTACGTCTGGCGCAACCACGACGAACAGGTCCTGCTGGAGGTCGACTGGAGCGGAAGGGGCAGCTCGGGGTGGTTCAACACGTACTTCTTCCACCAGCCCGACCTGGAGGCCCATCTGGACGCGATCGTCGACGGCCTCGACAGCGTCGAGGTCCTGCGCGGCTGGGAGGCCGCCGGTCACGTGCAGCACGATGAGCACGTCGAGGTCGAGCTCACCGCATTCGCGCCGAACGACGGTCCGCCGCGCACGCTGACGGCCCGCTACCTGATCGGTGCAGACGGCGCCGCCAGCGGAGTCCGCCGACAGATGGGGGCGGGCTGGAACGACCTGGGCTACTTCCACGACTGGCTGGTCGTCGACGTCCTGCCCGCCGACGGAGTCGAGTTTCCCCACGTCGCCGCGCAACGGTGCGACATCACCCGACCCAGCACCATGGTCCCCGGTGGGCCGGGCCGACGACGGTGGGAGTTCATGCGCCTGCCGCACGAGACCCGCGACGAGCTCAACAGCACCGCCACCGCCTGGGGCCTGCTCGAGCCGTACGGCTTGAATCCGGGCAACGCCGTCCTGGAACGCCACTCGGTCTACACCTTCCAGGCCGCCTGGGCCGACACGTGGCGCGTCGGTCGCGTGATGATCGCCGGCGACGCCGCACACCTGATGCCACCGTTCGCAGGCCAAGGGCTCGGGGCGGGGTTCCGCGACGCGATGAACCTCGCCTGGAAGCTCGACCTGGTCCTGCGTGGCATCGCCGACGACGCACTCCTGGACTCCTACGGCACCGAACGCATCCCGCACGTCCGCGAGTTCATCGACTTCTCCATGCGGCTCGGGCAGCTCATCTGCGTCACCGATCCCGACGAGGCAGCTCGGCGAGATGAGCGCATGATCGCCGAGCGGGCAGCGTCCGTCGGCCCGCCGGCACCGCCGCTGCCCACGCTGGGACCCGGGGCGCATGAGGGGAAGTCAGGTGGCACCCTGATGCCGCAGCCGATGGTTGTGGTCCCCGGCCACGGCGGATCGGTGCGTCTGGACGAGATCGCCGGGCACCGGTCGCTGCTGGTCTTGGGCAACGGCGCGCAGCTTGGACTGGGGGCGAGCCACCTCGCACGCATGCTCGGCGTCCACGTGCTCGCCCCCGACACCACCTCGCCCTTCCCAGGAGCGACCACCACCGCACCGGCAGACGAGCTGTACGCATGGCTGGCCGGGGCCGGTGCGTCGGCAGCACTGGTCCGCCCCGATCGATACCTGTTCGGAACCGCAGCTCGAGTCGACGAGGTCGACGACCTCGTCGACCGCTACGCCGCGGCGCTCGGCGCCGTCGCCCACCACAGATAAACACCCGACCCGCAGGAGAACACCAGTGAAGCTCGCAGGCGTCCGCGTCGACAACACCACCCACGTCGCTCGACTGGATGACGACGGTCCACGCCTCCTGGCGACCGTCGAGGAGTTCTGGGCCGACCCCGAGGCTGCCTCTCAGGCCTCGGGTACTGCCCTGGACCCCGAGACCGACGCGCGGACGGTGCCGCCGGTGCCCCCGACCGCCCGCGTGCTGTGCATCGGCCTCAACTACCACGCCCACGCCGGCGAGGGCGGCTTCACCGTCCCCGAGCACCCGACCATCTTTGGTCGCTGGACCGCCTCGCTCAGCGTCGGTGGGGTGCCAGCACCGGTCCCGGCGAACGAGGACGGCCTGGACTGGGAGGGCGAGGTCGCCGCCTACGTGGGTCGCACCCTGGTCGACGTCGACGAGGACAGCGCCCGCGCCGCCGTGTTCGGCTACTCCACATTCAACGATCTGACGGCCCGGACCGCCCAAAAATTGACCGCTCAATGGACCCTGGGCAAGAACGGCGACCGAAGCGGACCGTTGGGGCCGCTGGTGACCGCCGACGAGGTCGGCGACCTGCGCGACGGCCTGCGCGTGCAGACCCGCGTCAATGGCACCACCGTCCAGGACGGCAACACCCGCGACATGATCTTCGACATCGGACAGATCCTGTCCCTGGTCAGTCGCACCTTCACGCTCAACCCTGGTGACGTCGTGGCCACCGGCACTCCCGAAGGAGTCGGGTACGTGCGCAACCCGCCGTGGCTGCTGCGCGACGGGGACGAGGTGGAAGTGGAGGTCAACCGACTTGGCATTCTTCGCACCCCGGTGGTTAACCGCTGACGCTCTCGATCTTACGACCGCCTCCGGTCGGGCGTGGTTTGCAAGTCCCGAATGACGATCCCCATCGCGACGCGGCCAGCCACCGAGCGACCGGCGGCGTGCAGGCGCCGTGTGGTGTTCGGACTGCGGAACGGCCGCGGGGATGCCTGACCCGCGCCTCGCGTGAGTTGGGTCAAGCCAGGGCGAGGCGAAAGGACATTGCCGCGGCGACGGCGAGAACAATTGTTGCGAGGCTTTTGCGGACAACGGTCTGGGGGACGTGGTGGCGAAGGCGGGTGGCGACGAGGGACGTGAGGACCGTGGCCGGCGCAAATGCGGAGACGACGTCCCACGGCATGGTGCCTTGGGCGAGGTGGGAGGTGAGTCCGGCGGCGGAGTTGATGGTGATGATGACCAGCGAGGTGCCGATGGCGGTCTCGATGCCTACGCCGAGGGCGAGGGCGGGGACGATGAGGAAGCCGCCGCCGACGCCGACAAGGCCGGTGAGAAAGCCAACTGCGAGCCCGAGCAGTCCTGAGTGGGGTAGGCAGTGTGCCCAGTCGGTGCCGCCGCTGGGGAGCTGGCACGGGCCGGGTCTCTCGTCGTCGCGCACGAGCATGCGTAGCGCGGCGGCGAGCATGAGGGCGATAAAGATGCTGAGCAGGAGCCGGTCGGGGGTATGGCGGGCCACGGTGCTGCCGGCCCAGGCGGCGGGAATGCCGACGGCCCCGATGACCAGCGCCGGACCCCATCGGATCTGGTGTCGCAGGCGAGGGAGTGCGGCCACCAGGGCGGCGGATCCGACGACGACGAGCGAGGCGGGGACGGCGCTCTGGACGTCGAGGTCGAGCCCGTAGACCAGGACGGGGATGGCGAGGATCGAGCCGCCGGCCCCGACGAGTCCGAGCAGGGCGCCGATGACGAGGCCGGCGGTGATCGCGACGGCGATCTGGGCCGGGTCCATCAGGCGGTGGCTTCGGCGTACGCGTGGTAACCGCCGTCGAGGTCGGTGACGTCGGTGTGTCCGTGGGTGCGCAGCAGGCTGGCGCCGACGCTCGAGCGCCAGCCGCTGGCGCAGTAGACGATCACCGGGGTGTCCGCGGGGACCTCGGTGTGTCGGCGTCCCAGCTCGGCCAGGGGGATGTGCAGGCTGCCGCCGATGACGCCGTTGTCGAGCTCGCCGGGGTTGCGGACGTCGAGGATCGTGGTCCGACACTCCGTCGTGGCGTGCTGGACCTGGACGGCGCTGAGCCGCTGGGTGCTGACGACCTGGTCGGCGAGCGTGTGGTGGGTGGCGTCGACGTCCTTGACGTAGCCGACGACGTGGTCGTAGCCGATGCGCTTGAGGCGAAGCCCGGCCTCCTGGGCGCGCCCGGGCGCGGGCACGAGGAGGATCTCGTCGTCGTGGTGGACCACCATGCCGGCGGTCTCGGCGAAACGTCCCTCGATCCCGACGTTGATCGCGCCGGCCAGGTGGCCTGCGGCAAACTCGTCGGGGGTGCGGGTGTCGAGGATCTTGACGCCGCCGGCGATCGCGTGGGCGACCTCGGTGGTGCTCCACGGCACGATTGTGTCGTCGATGCTCAGGGTGGCCCGGTTCTGCCGGTTCAGGACGGCGTCGATGGCGAAGTACTCCGGTGCGGCGGGCTGCCCGGTGGTGATGCGCTCGACGAACTCGTCCTCGGTCATCGGCTGGACCGAGAGGTTCATCGCGCGTTGTGCACCGATGGTGGAGTCGAGGTCGCTGGACAGGTTCTTGCCGCAGGCCGAGCCGGCCCCGTGGGCGGGGTAGACGCGGACCTCGTCGGGCAGGCCCATCAGGACGTGGTGAACCGAGTGGTATTGGGCGCGGGCGAGCTCGTCGACTGAGCCGCCGACGACGACCGCGAGGTCGGGGCGTCCGACGTCGCCGATGAACAGGGTGTCGCCGGTCAGCACGGCATAGGGCACGTCGTCGTCGGCGTGCTTGCGCACCAGCACGCTGATCGACTCCCAGGTGTGCCCAGGGGTCTCCAGGATCTCCAGGTCGACCTCGCCGAGGCTGATGTGCTCGCCGTGGGAGAGCGTCCGGATCTCGTACGCGGCCTCGGCGGGCTGGCCGTAGCCGATCCAGGCGCCGGTGGCCTCGGCGAGCTCGAGGTGGCCGGCGAGGAAGTCAGCGTGGAAGTGGGTGTTGATGACACCGATGATCTGCAGGCCCTGGTCCCGAGCGTCGTCGAGGTACTGGCTGACGTCGCGCCGCGGGTCGACCACGACGGCCTGACCGGACGTCTCGTCACCGATCAGGTACGAGCCGTGGGACAGGCACTGCAGGTAGTACTGGCTGAGAATCACAAGCGTCTCCATCGCTGCTGGGGGGCGGCGCCCTGCCGCCGACATCACGATGCCATATACCCCCCCTGGTATCCAAGTACCCCCGGGGGTATCGTTCTGGCTGTCTTCGACCCCACCCGGAAGGAGTCCTGTCATGGGGCTGCTCGACCGCTTCACCTCACGGTCCGCCTATCGCGACGTCGACCCCGTGGGGGCCGAGGAGCTGATCGCCGCCGGCGCTCTGCTCCTCGACGTCCGCAGGGACCACGAGTGGTCCGCCGGCCACGCTCCCGGCGCCACCCATCTCCCGCTCCCGCACGTCGCGCAACGAGCCCCCGAGCTCGTCGGTGGACGCACCGTGGTCACCGTCTGCCGTTCCGGTGGGCGCTCGTCGGTCGCCGCCGGCGTCCTGGCCGAGCAGGGCCACGACGTGGTGAACCTTCGCGGAGGCATGGCGGCCTGGGCCCGAACCGGCCGACCGGTCCTCACCGACCACGGCGACACCGGCACGGTGGTCTGAGTGCTGCACCCGCGCACCCCGGGCCCGATGGGCCGCCTCGGTCGGGCGATGGCCCGCCGCTTCGGCCTCGTGCTCAGTGCCTGGATCGTCGCCGTCGCGGCGCTCGGATCGTTGGCCCCCAGCGTCTTCAACGACCTGGCCGGAGCCGGGTGGCAGGACGACCGCTCGGACTCGGTCGCCGCCCGCGACCTGGCCCAGCAGCACTTCGGCGGCACCGGCTCGACCGCGGTCCAGGTCGTCGTCCACACCACCGACGGCACCGTCGAGGACTCCGCCGCTCGCCGAGTCCTGGACCAGGCGACCACGCTGCTCGAGGGCGACCCCCGGATCGCCGACGTCGTCCAACCCCAGCCGGGTGCCACGATCAGCCCCGACCGCGACACCGCCATCCTCATCGCCGGCGCCGCCGCCACCCCCGACGACATGGTCCGCGTCTTGGACGACCACAAGGAGGCCCTGGCTGCCCTGTCCACCGATCAGGTGCAGGTGCTCCCCACTGGCGCATCGGCCCTGTGGTCGGACTTCAACAGGGCCAACCACGACGCGATGATCAAGGCCGAGATCGTCTCCTGGCCCGTGACGCTGACGATCATGGTCCTCGCGTTCGGCTCGCTCGTTGCCGCCGGCCTGCCGCTGCTGCTCACCATGATGGGCCTCGGCGCATCCGCAGGAGCCCTGGTGCTACTCAACCAGGTCACACCCATCTCGGTCTGGGCGATGAACTTCGCACTGATGTTCGCCCTCGCCCTGGGCATCGACTACGCCCTGTTCATCGTCCAACGCTTCCGCGGCGCCCTGGCCGCCGGCAAGCAACCGGCCGAGGCCGTCGCCGAGGCGATGGACACCGCCGGAAAAGCCGTCGTCCTGTCCGGACTCACCGTCCTGGTCAGCCTCTCAGCCGTCCTCATCGTCCCCGCCCCGGCGGTGCGAACCATGGCCGTGGGCATCATGCTCGCCGTTGTGTTCGTCCTCGCCGCGAGCATCACCCTTCTCCCCGCGGTCCTGGGAAAGCTCGGACACCGCGTCGACGCCGCACGCCTGCCGCTCACCAAGCCACAACCCCACCGCTCACCCCGGTTCGCCGCCTGGGGCCATCTCGTCGAGCGCCACCCCTGGCCGCTGGGCATCGCCGCCACCCTCGTCCTGGTCGCGCTCGCACTGCCGATCATCGGCCTGAAAGTCGCCATGCCGTCCATCGACGTCGTCCCCGCCGACACAGGTGTCCGACAGGGCTACACCCTGGTCCAGGACGAGTTCGGCACCGGCGCGCCCGGCACCCTGCAAATCATCGCCCCCACCGCGCAGCAGGGTGCCGTCGACACCGCCATCGAGGACACGAACGGCATCGCCGCCGCGATGCCCGCCCAGGCGTCCACCGACGGCTCCGGGCTCGCGCTCACCCAGGTGGTCCCCGACTCCGGTCCCTCCTCGACCCGGCTCGCCGACACCCTGAACCAGCTCCGCACCCAGCTCCCCGGCAACGCCGTCGTGGGCGGCGCGCCGGCTGAGAACATCGACCTGCAGACCGCCCTCGACGACTATCTGCCCTGGGTCGTCGGCATCATCCTGACCCTCGGGTTCACACTGCTGCTCGTCGCGCTCCAGGCGCCGCTTATCGCCCTGATCGGCACCGCCGTCAGCCTGCTGTCCACCGCCGCCGCGTTCGGCGTCGCCCGCCTGGTGTTCCAAGACGGCCTCGGCGCGGGCTTGCTCGGCTTCGAACCCCAGGGCTTCCTCGACGGCTGGGCGCCGGTGTTCTTCTTCGCGATGATCTTCGCGATCGCGATGGACTACACCGTCTTCCTGCTTGCCACCGCCAAGGAGCACCACGACCGCACCGGCGATCCCGCCACCGCCCAGATCGACGGCATCGCCCACTCCGGACGCGTCATCGCCGCCGCAGCCGCCGTCATGGTCGCCGTCTTCTTCACCTTCGCCCTCGCCGACCCGCTCCCACCCAAGGAGATGGGGATCATCCTGGGCACCGCCGTCCTGCTCGACGCCGTCCTCGTCCGCCTCGTCGTGCTCCCAGTCGCGCTCCGCCTCACCGGCCACGCCGCCTGGTGGTCACCGACCTGGCTGCGCCGCATCCTGCCGAACGTCACCTTCGGCCACTGACCGTCCAGCCTGGGAACGCATACCCCACCGGGTACCGTCGACGTCACCACAGCGAGAAGGAAGAACCACCATGACCGGAGACCAGGAGAGCATCACCAAGGTCCGCAACAGGCTGCGCCGCGCACAGGGCCAGCTCAACGCCGTCATCACCATGATCGACGAGGGCCGCGACTGCAAGGACGTCGTCACTCAGCTCGCCGCTGTGTCCCGCGCACTGGACCGCGCCGGCTTCCAAATTGTCGCCAGCGGCATGCGCCACTGCATGGATAAGGACCGCGCCGACGGCGGCGACCCCCTCACCGAAGCCGAGCTCGAGAAGCTCTTCCTCGCTCTCGCTTGAGATGCAATTGCGCCAGACCCTCCCAGTAAACGAGTGACTTGGCAGCACAAGCAGGCCCACCCGGGTAAACAGCCGTGGTTGACGCTGGGGCCGTCACGGTCGTAGGCCGAGTTTGACCCTGTGCTCACGCCACTGCTCTGCGCCTGCACGGGATGGGCCAGGTCAAATGTCCCGGCCACCACCGGGCGTACCGCACCGCACCCCGCGACGTCGAGTATCTCGAAGATGCGCGGGGTGTGCATGGTCGACCCAATAAGCGAAAGGTTCATTGGCAGAGATCCCACGTCCGGCTCGACCGCATCCCCGTCCATCGACCTCGCGAGCACCTAGCGGCCACCGGTGCTCAGCAGCCCCAAGTCCGCGGCGATCGTCGGACCGTCATTGGAGTCGACGACCGCGCCGAAGCCGTCGGGGCGTGCCACGGACGCCTGCGACGACCCGAACGGCTTGTCCATCGGCGACAGCGGACGCCCCGGCGTCGGTCACGGTTACGGCCTTGTCGCCGCTGCAGATGGGGACCACCCGAGTTCCACGTGCGGCCGCCAGCTGCACGACCACCAGCCCTACGCCGCCGGAGGCCCCAACGGTTGTCCTGGGTCAGCAGGCACTCCCCATTGTGTCTACTCGACTTAGTGAGGAGGAGAAGAAGGTTGCGGTCGCGGTCTTGAGGAGATGGTCGCCTGGCTCGGTCCTGTTGCGGCCGTAGGTGTTCACCGTGGCCTGATGGACGAGAGTTCGACCCGGCCCATTCGTCTACTGGCCATCGAGCACCATCGCCTGCATGAGCTCGACATGACGGTCGGCATTGGTCTCGGTGAACTCATTGTCGTAGTTCATGCCATAGGGCCAGATATGGGATCCTCCGCAGTTGATTTCGGCTTCCGGGCCGTCCCAATTCTTGATCAACTGCCGCGCTCGCGGTCCTGTCCAGTAGCCCGATCCGTCCTGATTGCTACAGGTCTGGAACCAACCCCAGCTGATCCCGACGCCGACGGTGTGGCCGATCTCGTGCAGGGCTGTGCGCTCATTCATGAATGCGCGGTTGGCACCGAAGCTGATGTCGTTGCCGCCGCCTTCGGCTGTGCCCACCCAGGGCGAGTAGCGCACATACAAGTGCCGCGCGAATGACGAGTGCCGGTTGTATCGGAGAACTGCTGCGTCCATCGCGGCACGGATCCGGTCATAGGCGTCGAGCTGATCGGAGCTGGGTGAGGTTTCCGTGAGCAAGGTATAGGTCATCGGACCGTCCGGCACGGTCTCGGTAGCCGGGGTCGGTGTAGGAACGGATGTCGGAGTGGGAACAGGTGCTGGAGTGGGAACAGGTGCCGGAGTGGGAACAGGTGCCGGAGTGGGGGCGGGGGGCGTGGTCGTCGGGGAGGTCGGGGCCGCAGTCGGCGCGGTGGGCTTGCTGGCGGCCACGCACTTTCTGTACTTGCGCTTGTGCTTCTTCTTGCAGCTTTTCGACGTACATGCTTTGGGCGGCTTCTTCTTGCAAGTCCTCGGTTTGGCCGAGCGGAAGCCTGCATCTACGACATCTGCTCGTAGCGAGATGTCGCCCACAATCGTCCCCGCGGCCGTTGACGCACGGAAGGGCGCCGTCGATGTGCCCGACGGCGTTGACACTGACATCAGTCCGGAGGCTGCAACCGTGCAGAGGACGATAAGAAGCAGTCCCGCGCGGAGCATGCGGCGTGGGGAAGACGTGGACACAGAAGCCTCGTTTTGGGGTGGTCGAGTGGCCCTCGGCTCAACACTGGGCAGGTGCAACACAGGCCAAGCGGTTCTAGTCAAGATGGTAGAGACCGAAGAGGGGCGACGTTTCACGAATCCGCAGATCTGTCGATGCCAGCAGCACGATTTCACGACCGATCGTGCCGCCGGCGTGCACAAGCGGACCGTCTGCGCTGCAGCTCGGACGCCACGTTCAACCGCCCGAGTTGGCAGTGCCAGACCACCGCTTCGGAAAGCTCTCAGCGCGGTCGACTCTGAGCTCCACCACGGGTCGACAACACCGACCCCACGGGACCGTCGCGACCGGCAGTATCCCTGAGCAACGAGCACTGCCCGCGAGTCAGTCCGCAGACCTCGGCCCTGACAGGTCGCCGTCGCAGCAGAGTGTGAGGAAGTCGCGCACCTACTCACCCAGGTGGCCCGAGCGCCTGGTTTGGCGTTGTCCCATACGCAGATGCCCGGGTCGGCGCGGAGGCGATGGTGGTCCCGCGGAGCCTGACTCGTAGTCGTGAGACAGGAGGGTCGAGTCTTGGGCTCACACATCGCTATGGAGGGCGCAACGGTTCAGTTGCCGGACCCGCGGACCTACGTCCTCACAGGTGGGAAAGGGCGTTCAGCGCAGCAGCGTGTCGACGACTCGCCTAACGGCTCGTGCTCGGTACCGGTGAGAGTTAGTTGGTTCGGCGGCTTCTACGACCTCAGCGGGTAACGTCAGCCACATCCGCGCGATGGCCTGGATGGCGACCAGCAGTTCGCCGGCCGGTACTCGATCTGATATTTCTCCGGCTTCCTGCGCTGCTTGAATCGCGCTGATGTCGTGCTGGGTAGCTAAGGCGACGGCATCGCGCACCGCGCCAGGGCGCCGCTCGAGTTGGTGCCAGGCGGCGAACCGCCCGATCTCGGGATGGGTGGCCGCGTCTTCGTATAGCTGGCTGGCGTACTCGCCGAGGTTGGAGGGCTTGATGGCCGTCTGCGTGATCACTTGCTGAGTGACGTGGTCCAGGACAGCATCAAACAGAGCCTCCTTCGAGCCGAAGTGCGAGTACACGAGCCCGACGCTGCAGGCGGCGGCGCCGGCGATCTCATCAACGCGTGCCCCCGCCAGCCCCTTGGCGGCGAACGCAGTCAATGCCGAGTCGAGGAGTCGGCTCTTCTTGTCTTCAGGATCGCGACGGGACAACTCCAGGCCTCTCGGTGTGCAGTACGGGCTCAGGCGGGTGGTGCTCGAATGTCGTAGCCTAGAGTTGATAACTAATGAATGAACGTTCACTACAGGAGTGTTGAGATGTCGGTGTGGATCATCACGGGGAGTTCGCGGGGTCTTGGGCGTGCCATTGCCGAGGACGCCCTCGCCGCTGGGCATCAGGTTGTCGCCACCGCACGAACACCGGAGCAGCTTGACGATCTGACAGATCGATACGGCGAGGCGGTCCTGACTCTCGCGCTAGACGTCACCGACGCGGACGCTGCGCGCTCTGTCGTTGATCGCGCCCTCGCAGAGTTCGGTCGCATCGACGTCGTCATCAACAACGCCGGTTACGGGGACGTCGCCTCAGTCGAGGACGTCGATCTGGCGGACTTCCGCCGACAGATCGACACCAACTTCTATGGCGTGGTTTACATGTCGAAGGCGGTTGTCCCAGTGATGCGTCAGCAGGGCGCAGGGCACATCGTTCAGATCTCCTCGATCGGCGGGAGGATCTCTGGCCCGGGAATGACGGCCTACCAGAGCGCCAAGTGGGCGGTCAGTGGCTTCTCCTCGGGGCTGGCGCAAGAGGTGGCGCCCCTCGGAATCAAGGTGATCGTGCTGGAGCCGGGCGGCATGCGCACAGACTGGGCGGGGCCCTCCATGACCATCCCCCAGATCAGCGAGCCCTACAAGGTCACGGTGGGTGCGATGGCCGAGGGAGTCCGGGCCTCTCAGGGCCATGAACCGTCGGACCCAGCCAAGGTAGCCGAACTGATCAGGTCGATCCTCGCGTTGGAAGACCCCCCCGTGCGCCTGTTGGTCGGGGACGATGCCATCGAGTATGTCGGCGCGACCGAGAAGGCCCAAGCAGCATCAGATCAGAGATGGCAGCACCTCACGCGTTCGGTCTCCTTCGGCAGTTGATCAGCCGGCACAGAACAAAGGGCGGTCGAGCTCGCCTTCGACGCGGCAACCGTGGTCACACACAGGACCGGTCGTGCGACGGGTGGCCAGGCGTCGCCAACCCGTTGAGGGCTCGCGCCGTGTGGAGCCATGCATCCGTGGCGGCGCAGAGAGCACATGGTCCCGTCGCCTTAGGTTCGTCAGCCAGGAGATCACCCGAAAGATCGGTCGGTCTCCCGAAAATTCGCCGGACACGCCACCGGCGGACGATACCTTGGTCATTGCTGAGGCCTGTCTGGCGCTGTTGAGCTTGTCGCGCTGCGTCCCAGACCGCCTCGGCGTCGGGCCCGACGGCAACCTTCGGCGCAAAAGTCCCAGTGGGCTGCTCGGTGCCACCGCCCGCATTATGCGTGGCGCCCGCGCCCGCACCCGCTGGGACCTCAAGACTCGCTAGCTAGACGCTCGCGGCGCTGAGCGGACCGGGTGGGCGCAGACCGACCACAAGGACGTCGAGGTCGGGGCCGGCGACGCCGTCCGGCGTGACCTCGGGCGGCGGCGCTGGCGCAGCGTCTTCTCAGGTCTGAGATGGAGTACGTCGCGTTGCACGAGGACACCGTGGGCTCACTCGACCACGGTGCCGCGGCGCTGCCCATCCGAGAACCTGGTCGATCCCGCACGGGGAACTGGTGCGTATGGCGGGCACCGCTGAGGGTGCGACAAGTGCTCCTGGTCCTGATCTCGGTGTTGCCAAGGCAACCAATCTCAACGCACCGCCAAGTGAAGTGGCACTTCATAAGCAAGGTACAGTTCATAGCGAACCTAACCTTCTTATTGCGAGGACTCTATGGCTTGGCACTTGTACCGACTCGGCAGATGGTCGTTCCTTCACCCAAAGCTGTTGGTGAGCCTCTGGTCGCTGGTGTTTGCGGCGACAGTGATGGGGATGATCACGCTGTCCGACGAGACGACCGACAGCTTCGAGGTTTCAGGAACCGAGTCCGCGCAAGCGCTCACCCTGGTTCAGCAGCGCAGCCCTGACACGTCCTCAGACGGGGCCAGCGGCCGGATTGTGTTCCAGGCGCCCTCGGGCCAGCGACTTGACGAGCCCGCAAATCGCCAGGTGATCGCCGCGTCGTTAAAGAAGATCTCCACGGGCCACGTCGGCTCGGTCGATGACCCGTTCGAGGCAGGCACCGTGTCGGCCGATGGGCAGGTGGCGTTTGCCGACGTGAGCTTCACGGTGCCCACGGACGATCTCAGCGCAGCTGACCGGGATGCTCTGTCTGCCGCCTCGACCGCGGCGGAAGATGGCGGTCTGTTCGCGGTCGTCGGGGGAAGTGCGGCCGAGGAGGCAGGCGCCCCGCCCATCGCCGAGCTCATTGGGCTGGTCGTCGGCTTTTTCGTCCTGGCGTTGACTTTTGGCTCTCTCGTCGCGGCGGGGATGCCACTGATCACGGCCGTGGTCGGCGTGGGGATCGGGTTCACCTCGATCGGTCTGCTGAGCGGGTTCGTCGCAATCGGTTCCACCACGCCCGCGCTCGGGGTGATGCTCGGGCTAGCAGTAGGAATCGACTACGCGCTGTTCATCATGTCGAGGTATCGGCACGAGGTCGCAGAGGGGCGCCACCTTCCCGACGCGATGGGACGCGCCGTAGGTACCGCAGGCTCGGCGGTCATCTTCGCGGGCCTGACCGTCGTCATCGCCCTGGTCGGGCTCTCGGTGTGCGGGGTCGGCTTCCTCAGCCAGCTCGGCCTGGCGGCAGCCGGGATGGTCGCGCTCTCCGTCGTCATCGCCCTCACTCTCTTGCCGGCAATGCTCGGACTAGCCGGCCACCGTGTCACTTCGCCCAAGTTGCCGTTTCTGAAAAAGCGACAGAGCGATCAGGGACGCCGGACCAACGGACGCCGTTGGATCGAGACCGTCGCGCGGGTTCCGCGCACCGCGCTCGTGGGTGGCGTGGCCCTCGCGGCCGTTGCCGCCATCCCGGTGCTGTCAATGCAGCTCGCCCTGCCGGGTGCGGCCACCGACCCGTCCGGGTCAGACACGCGGGTCGCCTATGACCTCGTCGCCAAGAACTTCGGCGCCGGAGCGAACGGCCCGCTGGTCGTCGTAGTCGACACCGCCAGCTCTTCGGACCCTGCCGCTGCGGTCGTGCAGGCGACCACTGAGCTCGAGAGCATTCCCAGGGGCATCGCCTCGATCCAGTCGCCATTGTCACGGGAGACGCCGCAGGCCCTCGCGGCGCTGCAGCAGCAGACTGACGCGGTCGGGTTCGCGACGATCACGGTCGTGCCCACGAGCGCCCCGACCGCACCGGACACCAAGAACCTGGTGACACAGATCCGCGCCACGCTCGACGACCTTCCCGCTAAGACTGGCGCCCGAGCCATGGTCACCGGTCAGACGGCCGTCGATGTTGACATCGTCGACGAACTGAACTCGGTGTTCCCCATCTACCTAGCTATCGTCATCGGGCTGGCCTTCGTGCTGCTCGTAGTCGTGTTCCGGTCTATTCTGGTACCCCTCAAAGCCGCCCTCGGTTTCCTGCTGTCGGTCGGCGTCGCGCTCGGGGCGACGGTCGCGGTCTTTCAGTGGGGTTGGCTCAGTCAAATGATCGGGCTCGACACCACCTCGCCAATCTTGTTTCTTCTTCCGCTCATGCTGACGGGCATTCTGTTCGGTCTGGCGATGGACTACGAAGTGTTTCTGGTCAGTCGTATGCGAGAGGCCTACGCACACGGTGCACCGGCAACGCAGGCGGTCCTGGACGGCTTCGCACACAGTGCACGCGTCGTCACCGCAGCCGCGGTGATCATGATCGGAGTCTTCGCCGGCTTTGCGTTGATTGACGACGTCACCCTCAAGACCATCGGATTCGGGCTGGCGGTCGGCGTCCTGGCAGACGCATTCATCGTCCGCATGACGATCGTCCCGGCCGTGATGCTGCTGGTCGGGGATCGAATGTGGTGGATGCCGAACTGGCTGTCAAGAATCTTGCCCAACCTCGACATCGAGGGCGAGGAGCTGACTCGGCGACTGGATCCCGCGCTCGAACTCGCCACCTGTGGGGCTACCTCCTCGTCGTGAGGTTGGACGGTGCCGTCGGAACTTCTCGTCGGCACCGTCCAACCGTGCCCCCGCAGGGCCCGTCGAGGTCTCAGGCAATAGCTCAAGAGGGATGTCAGAAAGGTTCGGGGTTTCCCAGGCCCACGTCCTGGTGGGCAGCTATCCGGAGCTTTCCAGGTCAGCACGAACCGCCGGCGGTCTCGACGGGCGAGCCGAGGATCACCAGTATCGCCTCCTCAGTTCCGAAGGTCGGCCGTCGTGCGCCGCGGAGCCCGGTGAGGCATGGTGCCACCGCGGCTCGGTCTCGACTGGATCGGACGTGCCCTTCCGTTCGGCTCCGCGAGTTGCGGCTCGTCATCCGCCATGGATGTGGCAACGGGGGTATTCGCGCTCGCCTCGTTCGCACGGTCGCCACTGGGCCTGGGCATGAATTGGACGCCATGGACTTCTAGGCCTGGTTGGGAAGGCAGCCCGGTGGTGCCGCGACCGACCCCTGTCTGCAGGGCGCCTGGTCGTGGTCAGGCGGTGCCGCCACCTGCCTGCGAATGTCGTCGACGAACCACCTACCGGTTGTCCATGGGCCAGTCATGACTAGGGCCTGCTTCGTTCTGAGGCTCGCTGCTCGCGAGAGTGGCTGTAGAGTCCAATCGTGGGTCTCAGAGCAAAAAACGCCGAGCGGACTCGAGAGCTTCTCCTCGACGCAGCTCTTGGTCTCTTTGTCGAGCAGAGCTTTGAGGAGACGACGCTGGAGCAGATTGCAGAGAAGGCCGACGTCTCTCTCTCAACGCTTTATCGGTACTTCCCGACGAAGGATCTTCTCGTGCTCGCGCCCGTCGCGCTGCATGGTCAGATGGCCGACGAACTCGCGAGCAGACCGTCCGACGAGCCCATGGCGGTCGCCCTCGGCCATGCCGTCTGCGCTCTCACCGGCGCGCAGCGAGGTGATGAACGGCGCTTGTTCCAGGTGAGTCAACTGCTCGCCAGATCGGAGGTGTTGCGATCTCGGCTGCGTGATGAGCTCACTCGGGAGCGGATCGCCCTGCAGGCCGCGATCGCTCACCGGCTAGGACGGCCGGAGTCGGACACCTACTGCGCGATGACGGCCCGCGTGACGGTCGGGGTGTTCGAGGTTGCCGCCGCCCGCGCCCGCACTGGTGGGACGCCCTTCGACGGAGGTGCACTGACCGAGGCAGCCGGCACCGTGATGACGGCCCTTCAGGCCGATCCGCCCACCATGCCTCGGACGGTCTGATCTGGCTCCGTAGCACGGCGGTCGGCCTTCTGGTCCCCTAGCCGCTGCGACGGTCATTTGCAGGCAACAAGGGGCTGGACCCACGTGCCTCACCCGGGGCCTGACCGAACCACCTGAGCGCCGGGTGCGAGACCCTCGTCCGGTGTCCTCACCGCCCCACTCCTTCCTGAATGGTGCGAGTACGAGAGCAGGGCCGTCCGCGTTTTGCACCGCGACGAGTTGGCGAAGGTGTGACCCCCTGCTCCTTGTCCGAAGGCGCTCCCGGTGCGGATGCGGCAGGTGCCGCCCTGTCGAAGCTGGATTATTGGCAGGCGGTGACCAAGCCTGGGCAGGCTGCGTTGGCGAAGGTGACCACCGATTCCGACGGAGTAACCACGCCCACGCGGACTACCCGGAGGGTGTCTGCAGCACATCTGTGACAAGCGCTTGGTGGCCTACGAACGGCTGGGCCCCTTGGTGGCTTACTGGGCCGGCGTCGGCAGCCGTGGAGTATGCCCTCACCCACACACCGAGCAGATCCTCAGCGGCGCGGCGACTCTGATGAGCCGTTCGACTGCGATGCGCAACGCCACAGCGATGCGCGCGGGCCGGGTAAGCGATCGGTCGGCCCGGCATCACGACACGCAGTTGGCCGTCAACACGGCGTTCGCGGTCGCTGGTCTTTGGTCGAGACTTACATCGACAATCCGTGGCATGAACTCCAGGCCCAATAGCCACCAAGACGCCCACGTCCCCGACTTCGGTGCTGCAGGAGGCGATCATCGCGGCGTCGAGGCCGACCCGCAGGGACGCTGGTCGCGGGCGCGCTGACCGGCAACCCGGCCAGGAGTACTGTTATCCGTCCGACGTTGCGGCTCTTCTTTCGCACCGTGGCATTGACCCAGGCAAGGCGGACCCCGCCGAGCGCACCATCGAACCTCCCGAACGGGGTGCGCGCGGCCGCGTACAGGTGGGTGCTGCCCGGCGACCTGGCCATTTGGGTCAGCCGGCCGCGATGGCGGACGGGTGCTGGGCAAGTGGTGTGACCTGGATCGTCATGTACGCGAACAGCGGCAGGCCCCACAGGATCTCGTGGAGTCGTTCGTTGTCGCGGACGTCGAAGATGCTCAGGTTGGAGTACTGGCCGACGCAGCGCCAGATGCTCATCCACTCCCCGACGCGCTGAAGGTCCTGCGAGTAGGCCTTCTCGCGTGCCAGGGTGTCCGCGCGAACATCGGCGTCCAGGTCGTGGGGGATTGCGACGTCCATGGTGACGGCGAACAGCACGTGGGAGTCCTCCTCAGGCCTTGTCGAGGGCGAAGTCGTAGGTGACCTGTTGACCGCCGTCGACGTCCTGCGGGTCGAGCATCAACTCGGGCTTGACCGCCGAGGCGATGTCGTCGTCGTTGTGCTCGTCGCCGGGGAAATACAGCTGGGTGGTGATGGGCTGGTAGCCCTGGGCGGCGACCTTGAGGTGCAGGTGGGCGGGGCGCCAGGCGTGCCATCCGGCCGCGCGGATCAGCGCACCGCAGGAGCCGTCGGTGGGGATCTGGTAGGGCGCGGGGCGCATGGTGTGCACCCAGTACCTGCCATCCTCACCGGTGGTCAGGGTGCCGCGCAGGTTCCACTCGGGGATGCCGGGGGCGAAGGAGGAGTAGTAGCCGTCGTCGTCGGCGTGCCAGATCTCGACGACGGCGTGCGGCAGCGCGTTGCCCTCAACGTCGGTGACCTGCCCCTGCAGGAGCAGCGGGGTGCCCTTCTCGTCCTCGCGGGTGGGAAGGGTCCCCTCGGCGCCGAGCTCGGGGGCGTCGGGGACGTAGAACGGGCCCTCGATGGTGCCCTTGGATCCCTCACGGTCGCTGCTGGCGACCTCCTCGACGGCGTGCTCGACCCACACGTCAAGGAACAGGGGCCACTCGCCGTCCTGACCGACGGCGATGAGCCACGACTTCAGGGCGTTGTACTCGTCGTAGGTCACCTCGTGCCGACGGATGGTGTCGTTGACCGCGTCGATGACCGAGCGGGCGAGCAGGCTGACGCGCTCGGGCGAGGTGTCGGCGACGTTGGCCGTCTTGTCGGCGGCGAAGCGCTGGGTGGCGTTCGAGCCGGCGAGCTGGGCTCCTGCGAGCCCGGAGGGGGAGGTCTGGTCGATGCTCATGGTTCTCCTGTCGGTGTTTTGGGTGTGGCGCTACCGGTCCTGGCGGTACCGGGTGAGCTGGTCGGGGTCGATCTCGACGCCGAGACCGGCGCCGGGACGGACGGGGAGGCGGCCGCCGGTGATGACGAGCGGCTCGGTCAGCAGGTCGTCGCTCATGTCGAGGAAGTTCGACAGCTCTCCGGCACGTTGCGAGGTGAGTCGGTGGGCGGCGCCGAACGCGACCGTGCAGGTCGAGCCCAGCTGGCCGTCGATTTGGTTGCCCATCACCACCTCCAGGCCGAGGCCCTCGCACAGGTGGTGGGTGCGCTTGGAGTCGGTGAAGCCGGTGCGGGCGGTCTTGATGCTGACCGCGGTGGCCGACCCGCCGAGCACCTCGCGGACGACGTCGGCCTGGGTGACCGCGGACTCGTCGGCGACGAAGGGGACGTCGAGCTGCTGGACGAGCCAGCGGCGGCCGAGCACGTCGTCGGCCGGGCACAGCTCCTCGGCCAGCGTCAGGCCGAGGTCGGCCATGTCCTTCATCGCACGGGCGGACTCCGACGGGGTCCAGCCGCGGTTGCCGTCGACGTACAGCTCGACATCCTCGCCGAGGTGCTCGCGCAGGGCCCGCACGACGGCGACGTCCAGGGAGGCCGGCCGGCGGCCGACCTTCACCTTGAACACCTCGATGCCGTGCACGTCGCGCATCCGGGTGGCCTCGTCGACCATCGCCTCGGGTGAGTCGAACCCGAGCATGTGGCACACCCGCATGTGGTCGGTGTAGCCGCCGAGCAGCTCGGTGACCGGGAGGTCGAGGGTGCGGCCGAGGGCGTCCCAGATCGCCATGTCGATCGCTGCCTTGGCCACGGGGTTGCCCACGGTGCGGCCCAGGCGTGCGCGGACGATCTCGCGCTCGGTGAGCGTCAGACCGACGACCTGCGGCGCGAAGATCGTCTCGATCACCGCGACCATGCCGGCCTGGGTCTCGCCGTAGGTGAACGGGCGCGGCGGGGCCTCGGCGACGCCGACCACGCCGTCGTCGGTGTGCACCCGAACTAGGACGTGTTCGGCGGCGTGCACCTCGCCGCTTGCGAACCGCAGGGGCTTGAGGTAGTCGATGGAGTACGGGATCGCCTCGACGGCGGTGATCTTCACAGGACCTCTCCGAGCTCGCGAACGGGGTCGGCGACCTCGAACAGGCCGTGTGTGTCGAGCACCTCGACCACTGCGGACACCAGCGGAGAGGTGTCGTTGCGTCGCCACGCGAGGGCGAGGTCGATCGTGGCCGCGCCGGTGATCTCGCGGAAGATGACGCCGGCGAGCGGGATGGCGCGGGCCGACTCGGGCACCATCGCGACCCCAAGGCCGGCGGCGACCAGGGCGAGGAGCACTGAGGTGCCGGGAGCCTCGTGCTGACGGCGCGGCGCAAAGCCGGCCGCACGGCAGGTACGCACGATGGCCTCGTTGACCGCCGAGTGCGCGTCGGCGTACATCACGAAGTCCTCGAAGCCGACGTCGGCCACGTCGAGCGCGGGCTCGCTGACCAGGCGGTGGTCCGCGGGCAGGGCGAGCAGGAGCCGCTCGTGGGCGACGGTGCGCGTCTCGACGTCGTCGCCTGCCACCGGCGGGCGCAGGACGGCAAGGTCCAGGTGGCCCGAGCGCAGTCCGTCGACCTGGGCGGGGGTGAGCAGGTCGGCATGGATCTCGAGGGCGACGTCGGGCAGGTCCTGCTTGACGGCGCGGGCGATGCGGGGGAGCTGGTCGTAGGCGGCGGTGCCGGTAAAGCCGACGCGCACCAGCCCGTCGCGCCCGTCGGCGATGCGGGCCACGCCGCGAACGGCGTCGTCCAGGCCCTGCAGGGTGCGGACGGCCTCGGCGTAAAAGAACTCTCCGGCCGGCGTCAGGCTCACCTGGCGAGTGGTGCGCGCCAGTAGGGTGGTGCCGAGCTCGGCCTCGAGCTGACGCACCGACTGCGACAGCGCCGGCTGTGCCAGGTGCAGGCGTTCGGCGGCGCGTCCGAAGTGCCGGGTCTCGGCGACGGCCACGAAATATCGCAGGTGCCTGAGCTCCATCACGCACCTCCGCTCGCCCCGCCACCACGCCAGGTGTGTGGCTCGGACCACAGTAGGTCGGGAGCTGATTGGTGACAAAGACCAGATCAGCGCAAATTTATCGGTTTCAGCGATGAATAATTGGTCAACCGGGCTCAGCATTCCTCAGCTGCCCCGTTCGACTCACGGAGTCGAGCTCGTACCATCAGGTGTGAGCGAACGCGAGCAAGTACCTCCCGTCATGCCCTTTTTGAGCATGTGGACGCGTCCCGACGGCTTGAGCGGTATCGGTGCGGCCGACTTGGCGGGATTTGAGCTGGGCAGCGTCGGGGGCAAGGCATCTCCGCTGTGGATGCGAGAGATCCCCGGCGAGGTGACCAAGGTCCTCTTCAACCACATGGAGGTGGGTTGGAAGGGGGAGTGGCACGAGAGCCCAGTGCCGCAGTGGATCGTGCCGCTCTCGGGGCGCTGGTTCATCGAGACCCAGGACGGAACACGCGTCGAGATGGGACCGGGAGACATCCACTGGGGTCAGGACCTCGGGACCCGACAGGTCGACGGCAACACCGGCCATCGTTCGGGCCAGGTGGGTGACGAGCCGTGCGTCCAGTTGATGGTGCAGTTTGCGCAGCCGCACAACCTGGGGTCCTTCGAGCCGTTCGACTGACGTGCCAACCGTCTGATCGGACACGAGCGGTGGCAGTCTCGGGACTGGCAACCGGTCGAGCCGCGGCGCGGTCAGAGGTTGCTCTGGTCCGGTGGCACGTCCGTCGGCATCGCGGCGGCGCCACCGGACTCGATGCCCTGGGCGCACGTCATGCCCAGCGTGTAGGCCGTCATAGACAGCGACCCGTAGGCACAACCGTCGACGAGCACCTCCGCCCGAGGTTCGTCGGCCGCAGCGGCGAGGCCGGCGAGGTACAGCGACGGGATGAAGTGGTCCGGGGTGGGCACGGCAATGCCGTAGTCGGCGTGCGCGTCGAGGGTCGCCATCTCGGTAGGGTCGGTGAGCATCCGCTCCTTGGCGTCCTGGTCGAACCGCTGGGCCCACTCGAACCCCTCGTCGGGCATGGAGCGGCTCATGCCGGAGAGGTTGTGCACGACGTTGCCGCTGGTGACGATCAGGACGCCCTGCTCGCGTAGTGGCGCCAGGCGCGCGCCGAGGTCGAAGTGGTAGTCCGGCCCCTTGTCGGCGTTGATCGACATCTGGACGACAGGGACGTCCGCGTCGGGGAACGCGTGCAGCAGGACTGACCAGGTGCCGTGGTCGATGCCCCAGGAGTCGACATCGGCACCGACCCAGGTCGGCTTAACGATGTCGCTGACCTCCGCGGCCAACTCCGGGAGCCCGGGGGCGGGGTAGTCGACGTCGAACAGGGCCTGGGGAAAGCCGTAGAAGTCGTGGATGGTCCGGGGCCTGGGCATCGCGGTGACCGCGGTCGCGTTGATGTACCAGTACGCCGAGACGACCAGGATGGCGCGAGGCCGCGGCACGGACCTGCCGAACGCGCGCCAGGCGCTGGTGTACCGGTTGACCTCAAGTGCGTTCATGGGGTTGCCGTGGCCGAGGAAGGCCGCGGGCATCGTGCCCGTGACGTCAGGGGAGGTGGTCAACAGGTGCTCCGATCGTATCGCGGCGAGTCGGTCAGAGACACGCTAGGCGCACGGCCCCCCGTCCGCAGCAGTGAAGGTCCAGGCTCAGGCCGCCGGACCGTCGACAGCTCGAACGAGCGCCGCCGCAATCTGTGCCGGCGCGGTGAACATCGACTCGTGGCTGGCGACCGTCTCGATGACGATCGGGTCCGCTAGGCGCTCGGGGAACCTGGGTGCCCAGGCGAACTCGCCGGGCGGCAGGGCGACGTCGTTGGGGGAGATGACGTAGCTCTGGGGGACGCCGAGCGCGCCGTAGTCGACGTCGCCGACCGGGTCGGTGAAGGTGGCGAACGGCTGGGGGAGCATCAGCGCGTGCGCGATCTCCTGGGCCTCGGAGCCGGCGTCTTGCATGAAGCCGCCGCGCCAGACCTCGAGCGGCATGGCGACGCTGTTGTCGTCGGAGGCGTCGGCGAGCTGGGTGAACAGGCCCTGGTAGTCCGGCGGGACCAGGTCGAACAGCGACTCGCCGCTCAGCGGGACGAACGCGCTGTAGTAGACCAGGCGCGTCAGGCGGGAGCGAAGCCGCTCGGCGACCGACGACAGCACCATGCCTCCCCAGGAGTGCCCGACGAGCACGACGTCGTGCAGGTCGGCGTCCTCGACGTGGGCGACGAGCGCGTCGGCGACGGCGGTCAGGCCCACGCCGCGGCGGTCGTCGCCGGGCGCGAGTCCCGGGGCCGTGGGCTGGTGGACGACGTGTCCGTCCGCGCGGAGGTGCGCGGCGACGGCGTTCCACGCCCATCCGCCGTGCCAGGCGCCGTGGAAGAGGACGAAGGTCTGGGTCATGGGTGCTCCCGAGGGGTGTGGGTGGGGTCGGTCAGGACGTCTGCTGGGCAGAGGTGTGTGCACGTCGCGGGACGGCGAGGACGGTGGCCAGGCCGACGATGGCGGCGACGGCCCAGATGGAGAAGTTGACGAGCTGGCCGGCCTCGGCGGCGACCAGCCAGCCACCGCCGGAGATCGCGAGGATGGCACCGAGCCGTCCGAGGCCGAGCGTCACGCCGAGCGCGGTGGCCCGGGTCGCGTCGGGGTAGTAGGTGGCGACGAACCCGTTGACGAGGATCTGCGCGCCGATCGAGCCGAA